>JAKBCU010000014.1 GCA_021807565.1 Pseudomonadota bacterium
ATTGCAGGTGTTTATGTCTTCTAAATACTGATAGGCTAATACCGTGGCTTCTTTTTTGTCGTTCCACTTCCCATTCGGATTTGTACAAGCTTCTGAATGACGCCACCCAACTCGGGTTATTTTTGTGAGTAAATGTGCCATATGAATTCCTGCAGGACCGGCACCGATAATGCCTATGCGGTTTGTTTTAGAAAAAGAATGATTAAAAAAATAATTTTTTATTAAATCAGTGAGTTAGAACGTGGTGTTGGCGTGTTTTTATCAAATAGAGCAAGAAAAAGGGCGATTTTTCGTAACAGGCCTTCTGGTTGAAGTCGCAGATGGAGAACGGTTAAAAATCGTTTTGATAGGTTGAGGGTGGGTAATGTTGAAAAGTGTTTTATCATGGGATAGTGAGGATGATAATGAGAGATTAACATCAGCAAGCTTTTAGCTTGCAGGCACCGCAAATGAAACTGAGTTTGATTTTTTTTAAGAGTTTTTTTGAATCGACCCCACTGATTTATCTTGTAATAAAATCCTTTGCTACCAATGTCATTGTTTCCATGTTGTCGATAATACACTGTTGCCTCAGCGATGAATCCTATTTTTCCATGAATCGCGGCAGTGAGTGCGCACCACCAATCGTGCATTAAAGCTGTTTTTGCAATAGGTGCGGCCAATTTTAATAAAGTTTTATTCATTCCTATCGTGCAACCGGTAACATAATTATGCACTAATAGAGTCGCAAGCGGTTGTGATTTATTTGCAGTGAGTTTTTCAAATGCTAAGTAGGACGGGTGCAGTATCTCTAAGCGGGAATTTACTACACATAAATCAGAATGGACAAGCAAAGGTGTATCTGTTCCATATTGGTTTTTCATTAATTGAAGTAATTCAATTTGTCTTTCCAGTTTTTCAGGAAGCCAATAATCATCTTGATCTGCAAAAAAGATATAAGAGCAGTCAGTGGTTAATGCTCGATGCATTAATAGAGAAAAACTTTGAGCGGGTTTTACGTTTCCCAGTTGATCCGTCACTAACTGAATACGAGAATCCACTTCTATATATTTTTTAAGAATCGATAAGGTAGCATCGGTTGATCCATCATCTCGTATTAAAAGAATCCAATTTGGATGGGTTTGGAGGCGAATACTTTCAATTTGTTCGGCAAGAAATTTTTCGCCTTGGTATGTGCTCATTAAGATAAGGGTTTTCACTTTTTTATTTGTCATAAAGAAAAAGCCTTACTCTGTTCCATTATCCAGAAATTTTTACTGACCCCCCATTTTTTCTTTATTCTGAAAGGAATATATTGTTCATGTAGACCTATTTTGTAAGCAAGGTACTTTATGACTGTTGAAAAAAACGCTTTCATTATCCAAAGAATTTTTTTTTGTTTTAATAAAAATACCAATTCAGATGTAACAAATCGGAAACCCTCAGAATCAGCCGTGCTGAATTCCTTTAAAATCCAATGAGCGCGACGATGAAAAACACCTACCGAAAAATAGCGGTGAAACTCTTGTCTTAGTGTTAAATTATGAGAGTGATAAATTAAGGCAGTGGAAACATAGCCAATTAAATAGCCATGTTTTAGTAGGGTGGCGGCGACAAAAGCATCTTCTCCTGTGATCATAGGATGGGGAAATCCACCTATTTCATTGAGAGCAGATTTTCGATAGGCAGCAAGATTATCCGAGTTAAAGCATGTTTTAATGCCATATTTTTTTCTATCTTCATAGGATCTGATATAGCTTGTTTCTGGATAATTAAATAATCTTCCATGGATGCTAATGGGATCAGCATTTTTTTTGGGTAGTTGCCGCCCATACACACAACCCATTTTTTCATTAGCTAATAGGGCATGGATAAGATTTTTAAATGTATCTGGGTGCGCCGGTATGGCATCTTGGGTCATAAAAACATACAGATCTGTATTCACTAACATTGTCCCCAGTTGACGTGTCCCGCCGTGATCAAAATCACTTCGATTAATGGAATGAATGATGACAGGTAGTTTATCTAAGAGAGCCAATGTGTTGTCTGTCGAATGCGAGTCAATGACAAGAATTTTATTAGGTTGTAATGACTGAGATAAAATCCCATCAAATAATTCAGGTAGATCATGCTCTGCATTCAACGTAGGAATGATTAATGCAAAAGTAGGATACATCATCTGCCGTTCTTTTCAATCAAATAGGAATCAAGTGCTTCTTGCCAAGATGGAATTTGGCCTATTAATCGTGCTAGCTTTTGATTACTGAGCGCGCTGTAACTCGGTCGAACTGCAATGGAGGGGTATTCTGCAGCCTTAATGGGATGGACAACAGCCTTAATTTGGGCTTTTTCAATAATGTTTTTTGCAAACTCATACCATGAGGCTGAACCTGTATTCACCGCATGGTAAATGCCTGCAGGGATTTTTTTCCTAAGTGCCATGAGTATCATGTTGGCGATGGACGTGGTTGAAGTTGGAGACATGATTTGATCCGCAATGACATGGATCGTTCCTTTTTCACGACCTATACGAATCATTGTTTCAACAAAATTGCCTCCTTTTCCACTTGCGCCCGCTACGCCAAATAAGGATGCTACTCTAAAGATAATCGTAGTATCGTGTACCGCCTGAGACAGCGATTCGCCCATCAGTTTAGAAGCGCCATAAATATTTAAAGGGGCTGGACACGCTGTTTCCTCGAGTGGTGTATTATCTTTGCTGTCATTAAAAACATAGTCCGTACTGATATGAAGAAAAAGAGCTTTTTTTTCTCGACATACGTTTGCCATTTCTTTGACAGCAAATGCATTAATGATAAATGCCAAATGGGGATTTTTTTCAACTTGATCCGTTTGGTGATAACTGGTGCAATTGATCAGTACATCGAAAGACGTTTTTTCTAAGGTGGTTTTGATATTGTCTAAGGTTGAAATATCCAGTTGATTTCTAGTCCATGCCTGAATCATGAAGGGGTCATGGCTGAGAGCGTTCATTTTCACAATATCATGACCTAACTGTCCGTTCGATCCTAACAATAGTATTTTCATGAGCTTTCCATCCTCGTTGTGCTTGATATGCCTGCTAAACGGTTTAAGTGCTGTTGTATCAAATCAGGATTATATCGAGTATATTTTTTTAAAAAATCAGGCCAATGGGTTATATCAAGGTGTTCTGGGTTGCGTGAAATAAGTTCTCTTTTTAGAAAAGGGAAACAATGATCTGAGACCAAGATATTCCAAAAATAATGAGTGGGATTAAGAGGCACTTTTCGTAATAAATAGTCGAAATCGAGCGGTATATTTTGAAGTGATTCCTTGATCCGTAGATAAGGACAATAAGCGCCAAGCTTAAATCCTTTTTTGATAAAAAATTGAGACATACCAATTTCATAGCGATGAATAATATTATCTCGAAAATACAGATCTGGTAAGTGTCTCCAAAATTCTCCAAAAACAAGATGCTGAATGAGTGGTTTTGAAAAGACAATAAAATAGCTTTGTATATGATATTGGTTGGCAAAAGAATCCGTCGCTCCCCACATATCCAGCTGCATTTGATCGCCATAATGAATGATTTTGTCTAATGGATAAAGAGGGCCATAGACACTATCATTTGCCAGAATAACTTTATTATAAAAAGCTAGGTTTTCGATGGCTTGAATACCCGATTTAAACGCACCGAAATCGCGCCCCGTGTTTTTTCGAATAATAATTTTATGGCAAAATGGCTGCAATTTTTTTCTTTGATCAAGCGATAAATATCTTGAGGTAGTCACAAAAATGATATCACAATCCTGGCCAGACAGTTCTTTAAGATAGTGTAATACATATGAATCAATGACATTATCTCTATCAAAATGGGAAAAAATACAAATATTTTTTTTGGACGATATGAATGGGTATCGATAGCAAGCAAGTGTTGTGTTGCGATGAGTTTTACGTTTTGCAATTAAAAAATCGATTGCAAATAGGGGTCGTATTATAACGAGTTTGCAATAACGGTGTGCCAAACCCAGTATTTTTTTGCTTGCCCGAATAACTATATTTTTTTTCATAACGTTTGTTTGTAGGTTAAATATTCAGTATGCCTCCATGCAACTCAACTTGTTTAATAATTTTATGCCACTTCTCAAGATCCTTATACCAATTTAAGGTGATCGTTTGTGTAGATCGTTCTAATGTACCATCTACTAAGTGAGTTAAGATTTCTTTAGCACCTTTTTCTGCGCTAAAGCGAGGTTGCCATTTTAGAATAGTTGCAATTTTATCAAAATTGACTCGATAACTTCGATGGTCGACATCACCATACCACTCAATCTTGATAGGCTTGTTTAACTCATTTGATACCGTTTTAGCAATGATTTCACCCAATGGACCGAGTTGGTAATTTTGTTCTGCTCCGCCTACATTAAAGATTTCACCATTTATGTTATGTGGGTCGGCTGTTAATAAGTGTATCATGACATCGGTAGTGTCTTGTACATGCACCATAGGTCGATATTGCTTCCCATCGCGCATTAATGGCAATACATTGTCTTTCCAGGCGCCATATACCATGCCATTAATCGCCAGATCAAAACGCATGCGTGGACCATAACCAAATACAGTGGCTTGTCGAAGAATGGTTACCACAAATGTTTCATTTGCTAAAGGCAAAATATCTTGTTCCGCTTTTTCATTGGCCTTCGCATAAACCGTTAAGGGATTGGTCTTGGATGTTTCATCGACTTCATTATCTTGAAAACCATAAATACTGCAGCTAGAAGGTAAAATATAACGCTTAACGCCCGCTTTTTTAGCCAGGTTAGCCGTCATAACACGAGATTGGTGGTTGATTTGCCATGTCGCTTCGCTAAACTGTTCGCCGCTGGGGTCATTGGATACAGCGACTAGATCAATGACATAATCTACACCAGCCAATTGTTGTTCGGATAGTCGTCTAGCATCTTCTTGGATGAACTGTAATTGGGGATGAGTTTCTAGTTTATCTTTGCCAAAGAAAAAACGATCCAGCGCTTTAACAGTAAACCCTTGTTGTAACAATTTAGGAACTAACACACTGCCGATATAACCGCCAGCCCCGGTGACTAATACTGTTTGCATAATGACCTCTACTCGTTAAGAATATACAAAATTAATATCGGCTTGATCAAGATACGGTGCATGTAAATCTTTCCCAGATAACTCGGGTGTATCGATAGGCCACTGAATATTGACGATCGGATCGTTCCATCGAATACCTCTATCATGTTCAGGGCTATACGTGTCGGTGACTTTGTACAACAGATGTGTGTCATCTTCCAACACGAGTGCACCATGGGCAAAACCCGGTGGTATCCATAACATGTGATAATTATCAGCACTTAAAATGGCACTAACGCTTTTTCCAAAAGTAGGTGAACCTTTGCGAATATCGACCGCCACATCAAAAATACTGCCCGAAGTGACTCTCACTAATTTGCCTTGTGCTTTAGGATGCTTTTGATAGTGTAACCCTCTTAAGACACCTGCTTTAGATTTTGAATGGTTATCTTGAACGAAAGAAAAATCAATCCCGTTATTTTTAAAATCATTGGCCTGATAGGTTTCGGCAAAAAAACCACGTTCATCAGGAAATAAAGTGGGCTTAATTAAAATCACCTCGGGTATAGCAAGTGGTGTGAAAGTAAATGGCATAATCATCTCTTTTTAATTTTTTAAATAATGGTTAACAATATACGATGCAAATGCCATGGAGCTAGTAAATGCTGGCGAAATGGCATTTAAAATATGGATAGTATGGTTTTCCTTCAGAATCAAAAAATCCATGACTAATTCTTTTTTAGTCACATCAATTAACTGTGGTCTAATGCCCGCTTTTGGTGTTGCTGTCAGCCAATCGGATTGTAATTCTTTTACTAATTTTTTGGCATCGTGAAAAAAATAAGAAGTTGAATATTTTCTGGGTTCTTCTAATGCGATATGACGGAATGTTGGGTTGGCAAAAAACAGTTTGATTTGCTGCCAAAGAATTTTTACCATTTCAGAATCCATTCCTTTTAAAAGGCCATAATTTTCACGACCAAAAGCAGGAATGGCTGTGGGACCTAAATACACGTCTCCCGAAATCGATTTTGTAAAATGCACACCTAAAAATGGGTTACGTAGATTGGGAACGGGATAAATGTTGCCATTGACCAAATAAGATTTTTCTTTGATTAATTTTTTATAAATTCCTTTAAAAGGGATGAGATAATAGGCTTTCCCAACATCAAATGCATGCGCCACTTTGTCTGCATGAGCGCCAGCCGCATTAATAAATTGTTTAAACTGAATAGGGCCTTTAGTCGTTTGTATAGTATAGTCATTCACTCGATGGATAAAAGCAGTATCAAAATGGATGGAGACTTTACCGGATTGAATTAAATCATCTGCTAAAGCCAACAGAATTTTTTGATTATCAACGACAGCCGTATCATAAGAATAAAGCGCTTTTTGAGATGTCTTGGCATAAGGCTCAATTTCAGCCAATTGCTTTTCATCAATTAAATCTACCCTGGCACCATTTTGGATAGCACGTTGATACAATGTATCAAGCATAGGGAGTTCTTTATCGGACCGAGCGACAATCACTTTGCCGGTAGGGTGTAAGGGCAGTGTTTTTTCGCGACAATAGTTTTGTAATAACTTATTTCCTTTTAAACACAGTGTTGCTTTCAGTGTTTCAGGCGGATAGTAAATGCCAGCGTGCAAAACGCCACTATTTCTACCGGATGCATGCATGCCTAACCGAGATTCTTTTTCAATAATCAGAACACGATCAACACCCAGATGAATGAGCTCTTTTGCTAAGGTAAGTGATACAATCCCTGCTCCCACTATTAAGAATTCGGTTTGCAAGTTCATAGGACGACTTCCGACTCTATCGTACCCAAGTAAGTGTTTTCCATGGAATGGCTATCAATGATTTTAATTAAATATTGGCCATAGCCGCTTTTTTTCAAGGCATGTGCTAGTGTGTTGAGTTGGCTCGTTGAAATATACCCTTTGCGCCAAGCAATTTCTTCTGGACAAGCAATTTTTAAACCTTGTCGTTCTTCTAATAGCTCGACAAACTGTGAAGCATCTAATAATGATTTGCAGGTGCCGGTGTCTAACCAAGCGTAACCGCGTCCAAGAAGTTCAACATGTAATCTATTTCGCTGTAGATAGACACGATTCAAATCTGTAATTTCCAATTCACCCCGAGCAGAGGGTGTAAGCGATTTCGCTATGTCGCAAGCGAGCTTATCGTAGAAATATAATCCAGTGACCGCATAATGAGAGGGTGGATTAGTAGGTTTTTCAACAATATCGATGACGCGATGATACTGATCAAAACTGACAACACCATAACGGGAGGGTTCATCCACATAATAGGCAAATATCACAGCGCCTGGCAGTTTATTTTTTGCATTTTCGAGTTTGCTAATAAAATCTTGTCCATAAAAAACGTTGTCACCCAAAATCAAACAGACGTTCTCATCGCCGATAAATGATTCGCCAATGATCAACGCCTGTGCCAATCCTTCGGGTTTTTCTTGAATCGCATAGGAAATATGAATGCCTAAGTGGGATCCATCACCTAACAAATCTTGATAAGTTGCTTTGTCTTTTGGGGTGGTAATCAGCAAAATATCGCGAATATCAGCCATCATCAGTGTTGACAATGGATAGTAAATCATCGGCTTATCGTATACAGGCAATAGGTGTTTATTAATATGTTTGGTGATAGGGTATAAACGGGTTCCTGACCCACCCGCTAAGATAATTCCTTTCATAGCAATTGACTCGCCTTATTATTTTCTCATGATTTTCTTTAGTATGAAGCGACGGGATTGTAACATTAATCATTGGGTTTCCGCAGCAAAAAATACATCATGCTTGGTGAGTTTTTGAAGCTTTCACAGGGCATTATTTTCTTTCTTTCAATTTACCGTTTTCAAAAATCAAGAGAACAACCGGTGATGTATTGTATTGATACTCAAGCAAGGGCGGTTGGGCATTCGCCGGGTTTTGTTGGCTTTTATCAATGAATACAGGTTTGCCACAGGCGGCAGTCACTGCTTTGGCTGTATCACCTACGGCAATCGTTATATTGTTACAGAGCGTGGTGGCTGCCAAACTCATCGCATTTGCCGTAATATTTATCACTTTTCCATGATTGAATGCGACTTCTACTTTGAGGCTGGCTTGTGGGCTGCCCAGGGTATTATTGGACCCAGTCGTGACATAATAAGTCCAGTTTTGCGGACCATTATCTTCAGGAGGGAGTTTTTTTTGTGCATCGGGTTTTCCGCAGGCTTTGAGCACAGCATCCATCGTATCGCCAATCGTGATTTGATTAAAATTAGTGGGACAAAACATCGCCGCAGCGGATTGAGCTAAAAATAGAAAAATGAATACCAATCGGAATGCATGTCTCATGGTGAAGAGGGTCCTTTGTGAAATTTTTCCATTAATTTTCCAAATAGGTTTTTCTTTTTGGGAGAGGAGTCTATTCTAGTGACAATCCCTTTATCGTGATGCAGCATATCGGAAGACCAGGGTAATCGACGGTAGAAAGGAATTTCTTCAGGGGTTAGCAGCGGGTACTTAATAATGTCGAAATAAGGTGAATAGTCAAAATCTTTTGGCGTAAAAAGATGAGGGTTTCTCTGAATCATTTGAATAGTTCCCTCCTCCGTTTTCACTAAAGGTAAAATAGGAAAGTTGACGGACCCGAATGCTTCAGCCACTAACGATGAACAAATACCGCTTTCAGGTTCTCCCGTTGGCGTGCGAAATAAGCTTGAACCCCAACGCCTTGGCATAATAGACCAGGGCAGCATAAAACGAGCTAAATCCAAGAGGTGTCTCACATTATAGGGTTTTCCTAATCCTTTAATCGCATAAGCAATGACGAGATCTGCATCTTCTGGTGATAACCCGATAGGTCGACAAATGCGAATATGGTGATGACGATAACTGTTTAATTTAGCAACAATGGTCCCTTTTCCTAAAAAACCCTCGATGATTAAGCGCGCGTTTTCGCGTTTTGTCATATGTTTTGCTAGTTTTTTTTTTAATTGATGATCTTCAATATCATGAAACTTACCAATATAAAGTGCAGCATGAGACCAGGGGCTTCGAGTAATGGTTTGAACTAAATTGCTGACTCGACTGCGTCCTTCAATCAGTAATACATCACCAGGACGAATTTCATATTTCATACGATTGTAATCATAAGGTGGGATTTCAAATGGCGGTGGTTCTCGGGTTAACCAATCAATCAGTAAGTTTGTTAATTTACTGTGTACTGCCCCTGCCATGATGGTGACTCCTTCCTTTGATTAGTCGTTTCAGTATACGTTAAATTTGGGCCGCTAAGCTGGCTGCATAACCCAAATAGTTAGCTGGCGTTAATTGATACAATTCTTGCTTAATAGGATCTGCTAGTGATAGCTCAGCAATGAAAGCATGCAGCAGTTCTTTGGTGACAGGCTTTCCTCGAGTAAAATTTTTTAATTTTTCGTAAGGTTGTTCAATCCCGAATCGACGCATCATGGTTTGAATGGGTTCTGCCAAGACTTCCCAATGACGATCTAAATCGGCTTCAATCAGAGGTCGATTTGCTGTGATCTTTCTTAAGCCATTGCATATCGCATCATAACCCAACATGGCATAAGCAATTCCTACACCCATATTTCTTAATACGGTGGAGTCAGATAAATCCCGCTGCCAGCGAGAAATCGGTAATTTAAGTGCCATATGTTCCAACACGGCGTTCGCGAGACCTAAATTTCCCTCGGCATTTTCGAAATCAATAGGATTGACTTTATGGGGCATAGTAGAGGAGCCGACCTCATGGGTGACTGTTTTTTGAGTAAAGTAATTTAATGCGATATAACCCCATATATCCCGACTCAGCCCAATTAAAATCGTATTCATTTGGATAAGAATGTGAAATAACTCTGCCAGATAATCATGAGGTTCAATTTGTGTCGTGTAAGCATTCCAAGTAAGGCCTAAGGTTGAAATGAAATCTTGGCTTATTGTTTGCCAGTTTAGAGTAGGGTAGGTGCTAACCAAAGCGCTATAGTTTCCCGTTGCACCATTGAATTTCCCTAAGATGGGTGTATGACTGAGCTGCTGTTGTTGTCGTTGCAAGCGTGCCACAAAATTAGCGATTTCTTTGCCAACGGAAGTCGGTGTGGCAGGTTGTCCGTGAGTGCGTGATAGCATAGGGTAACTTGCATACTCGTGTGCCAGTTGTCTGAGTGAGGTAATCAGGTTATCAAGAGCGGGTAATACGCATTGCTTGCGTGCATCCTTCAACATTAACGCATACGCTACATTATTAATGTCTTCTGATGTGCAACCAAAATGAATAAATTCGCTCAATGGAATCAATTCGGAGTGACTTGCAATTCGTTCCTTAATAAAATATTCAACGGCTTTGACATCATGATTAATGCGCGATTCAATCTGTTTGATCCGAGCGGCATCTTCAGGTGAAAAATGATCAATGAATGTGTTTAAAAGCGAGCTATGATGCTGGCCAAAAGCAGAGAGTTCGGGTAATGCTGCTGTATTGAGCAAGGTTTGCAGCCAGCGCACTTCAACGATGATGCGATATTTCATCAAACCATATTCACTAAAAATAGATGCTAACTCACGGGTTTTTGGCTGATAACGACCGTCTAAAGGAGAAATAGCCATTAATGATGTTACGTCCATACCCTTTCCTTTGTCATTTTCTGAATGATTTGATTTTACGCGGATTGGCTTCACTTATCACCTTTTAATAATGCCGCCACCAAGACAACGGTGATCTTGGTAAAAGACAATGGATTGTCCTGGCGTGATCGCACGTTGCGGTTCGTCGAAGATCACTTCGTATTCCTCCTGTGTTTTCATCACCAGTGTGCAGGCCTGATCCTGTTGTCGATAACGCGTTTTGGCCGAGACTTGGATCGGGAGTGAGTCAGGTTTACCGTTAATCCAATGGATCGATTGAGTGAGTAAACGCGTTGTCAATAAAGCGGGATGATCATGCCCTTGAGCGACCACTAATACATTACGCTTCATGTCTTTTGCAACGACATACCAGGGCGCCTCTACGCCATTCTTTTGACCGCCAATTTGTAACCCTTGACGTTGTCCTAGGGTATAATACATAAGCCCATCGTGGTGACCGATTTGCGTGCCTTCATAGGTTTCAATGATACCAGGTTGTGCTGGCAAATAATCATGCAAAAAGTGCTTAAATTTTCGTTCACCGATGAAACAAATACCGGTGCTATCTTTTTTGTTATGATTCATAAAACCCGCTTTAGCAGCCAATTCACGTACGGTGTGTTTAGATAGATTGCCTAATGGAAAAATACTTTGTGACAACTGTGTTTCGTCTAAAGCATATAAAAAATAACTCTGATCTTTTTGCGTATCGACTCCCTTGAGTAACTGACATTGTGCTTGCTGATAGCGGCAACGGGCATAGTGACCCGTTGCAATGGCCTCCGCACCGCGCTGTTTGGCATATTGCAACAAGGCTTTAAATTTTATTTCTTTGTTACATAAAATATCAGGATTAGGTGTACGACCTGCTTTGTATTCGGCTAAAAAATCCGTAAAAACACGCTCCCAATATTCCTCCGCAAAGTTGACTCGATGCAGCTCAATTTCTAATTGATCACAGACGGATTGTGCGTCTTGCATATCGACACTAGCTGGACAGTAGGTTTCGGTGTCGTCTTCTTCCCAATTTTTCATGAAGACACCTTCAACATAATGACCTTGTTCTTTTAATAGCAAGGCGGCGACAGACGAATCTACGCCTCCTGACATGCCAACCATAATGTGCTTACTTGATGTTTTTTTCATGAATAACGAGTTCATCCAACTGAGGGTGCGCCTATTTTACTCAGAAATGCATTCACACAGTCAATACTATTTTTAGGATTGTCGCTAGCGAAACTCATTGATACCATAGGCTTCTTTTTGATGTCTATTTTATTCAATGGAGTGTGTTATGGCTTATCAGCAGATAAAAGTCCCAGCAAAGGGGCAAAAAATAACGATCCATTCGGATCGTTCGTTACAAGTCCCTCATCAACCGATTATCCCTTTTATTGAAGGGGATGGCATTGGTATTGATATTACACCGGTCATGCGTCATGTCGTGGATGCTGCTGTCAAAAAAGCCTATGATGATCAGCGCCAAATCCAATGGATGGAAGTCTATGCAGGGGAGAAGGCAACGCAACGTTATGATAAAGAGACTTGGCTGCCAAAAGAAACGTTAGATGCGTTGAAAGAGTATGTGGTATCCATCAAAGGTCCTTTGACGACACCCGTGGGGGGTGGCATTCGCTCTTTAAACGTAGCACTACGGCAAGAACTCGATTTGTATCTCTGTCTACGACCCATACGTTACTTTAAGGGTGTTCCAAGCCCGCTTAAAGAACCCTGGCATACGAATATGGTTATTTTTCGCGAAAATTCTGAAGACATTTATGCCGGTATTGAATGGCCCGCTGATAGTCCAGACGCTCAAAAGATCATCCATTTTTTACAGCATGAAATGAACGTTAAAAAAATTCGGTTTCCTGAACATTGCGGGATAGGCATCAAACCGGTTTCAAAAGAAGGAACCTCTCGATTAGTGAAAAGAGCGATTCAGTATGCGATTGATGATCGCCGTGACTCTGTGACGTTGGTACATAAAGGTAATATTATGAAATACACGGAAGGGGCTTTTCGAGATTGGGGTTACGAGATCGCAAAAACGGAATTTGGAGCAGTTCCCTTAGATAAAGGACCTTGGCATGTACTGAAAAACCCAGTCACGGGACGTGATATTATTATCAAAGATGTGATCGCGGATGCCTTTTTACAGCAAATCTTGATTCGCCCCGCTGAATATAGCGTTATTGCCACCCTTAACTTAAATGGCGATTATATTTCCGATGCCCTGGCAGCACAGGTGGGTGGGATTGGGATAGCGCCTGGAGCCAATATTGGCGATACAGCGGCTGTGTTTGAGGCAACTCATGGGACAGCCCCTAAGTATGCGGGCCAGAATAAGGTGAATCCAGGATCCATTATATTATCTGCCGAACTGATGTTACGGCATATGGGTTGGGTCGAGGCGGCTGATTTCATTATCAAAGGGATAGAAGGAGCGATCCAAGATAAAACAGTCACTTACGACTTTGCTCGACTTATAAACAATGCAACCGAAGTCAGTTGCTCTGATTTTGGTGGATCAATTATTGAACATATGCGATAATGCGCAAAATTTAGTTAATGCCAGGTTTATTGTTCTTTAATAGACTGGGCTTATTTGTTTGTGGTTTTTCCTATCTCAGTTAATCAAGCGACTATCTGTACAAATCAAATAGCTATCGCTGAATTAGCAAATAAAAGCATAGATTTTTTTATTAGATAGAGAAAAAATGGTAGTTATAAGCTATACATAAAGTAAGGGGTAGTGAAATGGAACAGGGGACTGTAGAGCAACTGGTGAAGAAGGCGAAGCCTAAATTAAAGACGCCTTCGATGTATGAAGTCGTGATGCACAATGACGATTTTACACCAATGGAATTTGTAGTGGCTGTGCTGGAAGCTTTTTTTAGTATGGAAAGAATGGTAGCGACACGAGTGATGTATGAGATTCACACAACTGGCAGAGCGATCTGTGGTGTATTTAGTAAGGATGTGGCTGAAACAAAAGTCGATCAGGTAACGGAGTATGCAAGGAGGCACGAGTACCCTCTGTTATGTAGTTTGGAGGGCGTATAACTTAAAAAGTGGAGGTGTGCCATGCTGGACAAAGAGCTTGAGTACACATTGAATCTCGCATTTAAGGAAGCCCGTGCTAAGCGTCACGAATTTGTGACGGTGGAGCATCTGACAATTGCATTACTTGAAAATGCATCCGCAGCTGAGGCATTGCGTGCTTGCGGTGCCAATCTAAATCGATTACGCAGCAATTTGGTGGAGTTTATTGATCGAACAACGCCAATCATCCCTCCACAAGTCCATGACAGGGATACCCAACCTACGTTGGGATTTCAACGAGTATTACAACGCGCAGTGTTTCACGTGCAGTCTTCTGGTAAAACAGAAGTATCAGGTGCGAATGTATTAGCCGCCATCTTTAGTGAACAAGAGAGTCAAAGCGTTTACCTCATCCGCCAAGAAAACGTCACTCGCTTGGATGTCATTAATTTTATTTCCCATGGGATGGGAAGTAGCAAAGCAAAACCTGCGTCAACTCGTTCTGAAAGTGATCAGTTCGGCCATTACATGGAAGAAAGTGACGGGATGCAGGATGAAGCAGCCAGTCCCTTAGATCAATTTACCACTAACTTAAATGCGCGTGCCAAACTAGGCATGATTGACCCATTAATTGGCAGAGAAGATGAAATTGAAAGAACCATACAAATCCTCTGTCGTCGTCGAAAAAATAACCCGTTATTGGTGGGTGAAGCAGGCGTGGGTAAAACAGCGATTGCTGAAGGTCTGGCTAAATTTATTGTGGATAAGAAGGTCCCCTCTATTTTAGAAGAGAGCATGATTTATTCGCTGGATTTGGGCAGTCTACTCGCTGGTACCAAATATCGGGGTGATTTTGAAAAACGCTTAAAAAGCGTGTTACATCAATTGAAAGAACAAAAAGGTGCGATTTTATTTATTGATGAAATTCATACCATTATTGGAGCGGGCGCGGCTTCCGGTGGTTTAATGGATGTGTCTAATTTAATTAAACCCTTACTAGCCTCTGGTGATCTCACCTGTATTGGTTCTACTACCTACAAAGAATATCGCGGTATTTTTGAAAAAGACCATGCCTTAGCCAGACGTTTCCAGAAAATTGATGTCAAAGAACCGACTATTGATCAAACCATTGAAATATTAAAAGGGTTACGCAGTCGATTTGAGTCGCATCATGGAGTGAAATATACCGATGAGGCATTGGAGGCTGCTGCTCGTTTATCGACACGATATATCTCAGACCGTCGATTGCCTGACAAAGCGATTGATTTAGTGGATGAAGTGGGTGCTTATCAATACTTGGTTCCAGAAGCAAGTCGTAAAAAAGTCATTGAAACAGGCGATATCGAAAAAGTAGTCGCTAAAATTGCCCGTATTCCAGAAAGAAACGTCTCCACCTCAGATCGAGAACTCTTAAAGAATTTGATGCGTGATCTCAAAATGTTGATTTTTGGGCAAGACGAAGCCATTGAAACCTTGAGTGCAGCCGTTAGGTTGTCTCGCTCAGGATTGCGAGATCCCAATAAGCCTATAGGTTCTTTCTTATTTATTGGCCCGACGGGGGTAGGAAAAACAGAAGTGGCTAAACAACTAGCAAAACAATTGGGTATTGAGCTGATTCGTTTTGATATGTCGGAATATATGGAACGCCATACAGTATCTCGTTTGATTGGCGCACCGCCTGGCTATGTGGGATACGATGAAGGTGGGTTACTCACGGAAGCGGTTAATAAGCACCCTCACTCAGTGATTTTGCTGGATGAAATTGAGAAAGCACATCCGGATGTCTATAATTTATTATTGCAAATTATGGATCATGGGATGCTTACTGATACTAATGGCCGCAAGACGGATTTTCGTCACACGATTTTAATTATGACGTCTAACATCGGGGCAGACTTACTTGATAAAACCTCAATTGGCTTTACTGAACAAGAGGGAACATCGGATGTGACAACGGCTGTAAACCGAGTGTTTGCACCGGAGTTTCGTAACCGTATGGATGCCATGATTCAGTTTAAGGCCTTAGAAATGAAAACGATTCTGTACGTAGTCAATAAATTTTTAATGGAGTTGGAGCTGCAATTAGAAACCAAGCATGTGACACTTGAAATCGATGATGAGGCACGTAACTGGTTAGCCGTTCATGGTTACAACAAAAAAATGGGCGCACGTCCGATGGCAAGATTGATTCAAGAACAAATCAAACGTCCTCTTGCTGAAGAGCTACTCTTCGGCAAGCTGAATAAGGGTGGGCGTGTGACAGTCAGTATCGACCAGGATAAGCTCAAATTTGTGATTGAAGAGCTCGCAGGAGATAATGTACCGAATTAACGATGCGTTAACACGTTGCTTAGATGCCGCGACACTGTTCGCAGCATCTTTTTTTTTGCGATTTCAAAATTAAGGTAACATGGCGAGGTTATCCAACGCTTTCTTCAGTTTCAGGTGATGATTTTCCATCACGGCTTCTAAAGGTGATGCGACCTTTTGATAAATCATAAGGGGTCAATTGTACGGTGACTTTGTCGCCTTTTAAGATGCGAATGTAATTTTTGCGCATTTTTCCTGAAATGTGAGCGATAACAACGTGGCCATTTTCGAGTTGTACACGAAACATCGTATTAGGGAGCACGTCTACCACCGTACCTTCCATTTCAATTTGGTCTTCTTTCGCCATAAAAATTAAAGCTCTTTGATAGTAATATTGTATGTGGTTGAAAATGATGCCCGAAAAGCCGGCTTAATACAAGCTCTCCTGCATCGATATCCTCCGTCTTTATTTAGTGCTCTAAGCTATCTAAATATTTATCTGCATCCAACGCCGCCATACAACCTGTGCCGGCGGAGGTAATCGCTTGTCGATAGATGGGATCTGCCACATCCCCTGCAGCAAATACTCCAGGCACGCTTGTTGCCGTGGCTTGTCCAGTTAACCCGCTCTTGATGATGATATAGCCATTTTGCATGTCCAGTTGGCCTGCAAACAGATCGGTATTAGGTCGATGACCAATGGCGATAAAGACGCCATCCACCTTAATCAGTTTGGTTTCATGGGTTTCCACGTGTTTGACGCGAATTCCAGTGACGCCAGAGGAATCACCCACGATTTCTTCGATCATAGTATTCCATTCGACGGATAGAGTTTTGTCCTGGGCTGCTTTTTTTAACAGTTTATCAGACAGAATTTTCTCTGAACGAAATTGATCTCGTCGGTGAATCACAGTGACATGCGAAGCAATATTGGATAAATATAATGCTTCCTCAACAGCCGTATTACCACCACCCACCACAGCTACTTTTTTGCCGCGATAGAAAAACCCATCGCAAGTAGCGCAAGCTGATACGCCTTTACCCATGAAAGCTTTTTCAGAAGGTAACCCAAGATAGGTGGCGCTGGCACCCGTTGCAACAATCAACGCATCACACGTATACGTCTCATCCCCTTGCAAGATAAATGGCCGTTTTTTGAGATTCACGGATCGAATTTGATCGTGGATAATGAGGGTATCAAAACGGGCAGCATGTTTGGCCATGCGTTCCATTAAGGCAGGACCTTGTAACCCTTCGATATCGCCAGGCCAGTTATCAACGTCAGTCGTCGTCGTTAATTGACCGCCTGGTTCTAATCCTGTGATCACGACGGGCTTCAAATTCGCACGTGCTGCGTAAATAGCAGCTGTCCAACCAGCGGGGCCTGAGCCTAAAATAATCAAGCGATGATGTGCTGTCGTTGTCATAAGAAACTCTTTCTAACGTCTAGTTTATTGTCATGCCATTGGAATGGTATAGTACGAGAAGTGACAGGATAGGTAAAGTCTAATTCGTTTGGGAGCAAACATTGAAACAAGCATCGCAAAAACAATCAACCCGGTCTCCGTTGGCAACGCATATGAAACATCGTCTGTGGGAAGGATTGTTTATTCTCTCCATTGCAGCGGCTATTTTTTTATTTATTTCATTCAGTACGTTTCAACTCGCCGATCCTGGCTGGTCTAATACGGGTCTTGATGCCCCGGTGTTAAATTGGGGTGGGAGAGCAGGCGCATTTTGTGCTGATGTCTTTCTTTCTATTTTTGGCTATGTCGCGTATTTATTACCTTTGATGATTATTTTTGCGGCTTGGGTTGGCGTCAAAAGCAAATTGACTGTCGCAGTTAAATCCAGCGATTTTGTGTTCAAATTATTGGGTTTCATCGTCATCGTATTGACGAGTTGCGCGTTAACGACACTGTATCTTGGGCGAAATTCAACCGTATTGCCCGCATCACCTGGCGGAATGATCGGAGATGTGTCTGTCGTTAAGTTAGTGCATACATTTAATGCCTCGGGCAGTGAATTGTTTCTCGTGGCGGGATTTTTATGTGGTGTGACACTGTTTACCGGCTTATCTTGGTTGTGGTTAGCGGACTTTTTGGGTCTACACGTATTGCGTTTGATGGGTAGAGTTCGCTCCGGGATAAACCGATTAAAAGCGATTCAGTTACCACGCTCTAAAACGGCGCCCGTTGAACCTACCTTATCAACACGTCCAGAAGGGGTGCGACCTGATACCCTCTCTGTCCGCCTTGATAAACCCAAGACGTTAGATCAACCCAAGGCAGAGCCTATTTTTACACCGCCAAAGGTGGTGACACCACCTGTCATTAAATCCAAACCGGCTACTAAAGCGTTAACCTCTTCCGTCATACTAAAATCCGGTAGTGTCCCACCCTTAAGTTTGCTAAATCCAGTTCCTGCTTCGGAGGGGAATCCATTTTCAACCACTTCATTTGAAGCGTTATCTCAGTTAGTTGAGCAACGATTATTGGATTTTAGTGTACAAGCAAAAGTGGTTGCTGTGCACCCGGGACCCGTCATTACCCGGTTTGAACTCGAGTTAGCGCCAGGGATAAAAGTGAGTAAAATCACAGGACTTGCAAAAGATATTGCACGTTCTTTATCCGCGATTAGCGTACGGGTTGTGGAAGTGATTCCAGGTAAATCCGTCATTGGACTTGAATTGCCAAATCAACATCACGAGATGGTGACATTACGAGATATTTTAGAATCACAACGGTATACTCAAGCAAAATCACCTGTGAGTTTGGCACTGGGAAAAGATATTGCGGGTTACCCCGTTGTGGTGGACCTTGCTAAAATGCCTCATTTGCTAGTAGCAGGTACAACCGGTTCAGGTAAATCCGTTAGCATTAATGCCATGTTATTAAGCATGTTATTTAAGGCAACACCCGAACAACTGCGTTTAATTTTAATCGATCCCAAAATGCTTGAACTCTCGATCTATGAAGGCATTCCTCATTTATTAACACCCGTGATTACGGATATGAAGGATGCGGCGAATGCATTGCGTTGGTGTGTGGCAGAAATGGATAGACGTTATAAATTAATGGCTTCATTAGGCGTGCGAAACTTAGCCGGTTACAATCAAAAAATGACAGAGGCAGCAAAACAGGGAAATCCCATTCCCGCACCACCTTGGTTTACCGTGAATGGTGAGCAACCGGCTGAATTGCAAGCATTACCGATGATTGTGGTGGTAGCGGACGAGCTGGCTGATATGATGATGGTGGTAGGTAAAAAAGTGGAGGATTTAATTGCCCGTATTGCACAAAAAGCACGTGCAGCAGGGATTCATCTTATTTTAGCGACGCAACGACCTTCCGTGGATGTCATCACCGGATTAATTAAAGCCAATATTCCAACACGAATTGCATTCCAAGTCTCTTCCAGAATTGATTCGCGTACCATCCTGGATCAGCAAGGGGCCGAGCAATTGTTAGGTAATGGTGATATGCTCTATCTTCCGCCGGGCACCGGATTGCCTGTGCGAGTTCATGGCGCTTTAGTCGTGGATGATGAAGTTCACCGTGTGGTGGCCGCCTGGCAAACGTATGGTAAACCTGACTATTTAGATGAGGTGATTGAAGGAAGTTCGGACGCGGGTTCTGCCGCGACAGAGGGAGGCGGTGAACAAGACTCCTTGTATGATGAAGCCTTACGCATCGTGACAGAATCACGGCGCGCTTCGATTTCATTAGTGCAGCGTCGTCTTAAAATTGGTTATAATCGGGCAGCGCGTATTATGGAGGAGATGGAAGCGGCTGGCGTAGTGAGTACAATGGATTCGAATGGATCACGCGATGTATTAGCGCCACCGCCTGTCAGTGTTTAAACGATGAAGGTATGATACCGATGCGGTACAAAAGAATATGTGTTGCGATATGTGCATTGTTTTTTTCTGTCTCCAGTAGCGCAGATACAGCAAGCCAGGCTTTATCGCGATTATTCAGTCAGGTGACAACCATCCAAGCTTCTTTTACGCAACGGGTGACGGATAAAAAAGGTCGTCTATTACAATATTCAACAGGAAAAATGGTCTTATCCCGTCCTAATCAATTTCGTTGGGAAGTGATTAAACCGGTTGAACAATTGATTATTGCAAACAACAAAAAATTATGGGTATATGATCCTGATTTGCAACAAGTCACTATTCGATTATTAAATCAGGAGGCGGGTGAAACACCTGCCCTTTTATTGACTCGTACGAATGCGGCATTAGAAAAAAGCTTTTCGGTTGCCTCTCAAATGCGATCTGGCATGCAATGGTTTCGTTTAACTCCCAAAGATAAAAGCAGTCTGTTTGAAGCGATTGAATTAGGTTTCAGTCATCAGGTGATTCAAGAAATGCAGCTCACGGATCATTTAGGTCAAAAGACAACGATTCAATTTAATCAAGTGAGAACGAATGGAATGGTATCTGCATCGTTATTTCAGTTTATACCACCTGCCCATACGGATGTCATCGATGAAAGCAAGCACTGAGTTTCAACCTCTTGCTGCGCGACTGCGCCCCAACTCATTGGAACAATTTGTAGGTCAAACCCATTTACTCGGCATCGGAAAACCATTAAGACGTGCCATAGAGCAGGGTATATTGCATTCAATGATTTTTTGGGGACCACCAGGAACGGGCAAAACCACACTGGCAGAGTTAATGGCCAAACAAGCCAATGCGCATTTTGTCAAATTGTCAGCTGTATTTGCTGGAGTAAAAGAAATTCGGGCTGTGGTGGATGAAGCAAAACGTATACGGGTTACCATGCAACAGAAAACTATTTTATTTGTGGATGAAGTGCATCGTTTTAATAAATCACAACAAGATGCATTTTTACCTTTTGTTGAAGATGGAACGCTGATTTTGATTGGTGCTACTACAGAAAATCCCTCGTTTGAATTAAATCATGCATTATTGTCCCGCACTAGAGTGTATGTGTTAAAAGCGTTAACAGAGGAAGATTTATTACACATTGTAGCGCGGGCATTGCAGGATAAAGAATTGGGTTTGGGTAGGGTATCTTGGGTATTTCCGATCGAATTACAAAAAATTCTAGTCCATGCGGCAAGCGGTGATGCACGGCAAGTGCTCACTTTATTAGAAGTCATGGCTGATGTTGTGATTCCAGACGCATCGACCCAAGTGGCGACCATTACCCAAGCTGAGTTAACCGACGTGATTCAGCAAAGCCTACGTCGTTTTGATAAAAAAGGCGATACGTTTTATGACCAAATATCGGCACTTCATAAATCCGTTCGTGGTTCATCCCCCGATGCGGCTTTATACTGGTTTGCGCGTATGATCGATGGTGGCTGTGATCCACGTTACATTGCACGTCGGGTGATACGTATGGCGAATGAAGACATCGGTACGGCGGACCCACGCGCTTTGCAAATAGCCTTAAATGCGGCAGAGGTTTATGAGCGGTTGGGCAGTCCTGAGGGGGAGCTTGCCTTGGCGCAAGCCATTGTCTATTTGGCAGTGGCAGCCAAAAGTAATGCGGTGTATCGGGCGTATCAGGCAGCGATGCAAGATGCCCAACGTAAAGGGTCATTCGACGTCCCACTTCATCTACGTAATGCGCCTACCGCGCTCATGACACAACTCGATTATGGCAAAGGCTATCGTTATGCGCACAATGAACCGGATGCATTTGCGGCAGGAGAACAGTATTTTCCGGAGGAATTAGGGTTGCCTGTTTACTATTATCCGACGTCACGTGGTTTAGAGATGAAGATTCAGGAAAAACTCGCTGTATTACGCAAGAAACAGGCCGAACATACCAGCAAATAATCAAGTTTTAACACCTATTTTCAATGAGTTAGCATAGTCATGTGAAGTAATAGCATAAAGTTGTGTCAAGATGACATCTGTTAAGTTTCACTTAAGCATAGAAAGTATAAAATAACCCACTATTTTAAAAAAATGGGTCATTATTTGAGGAGCTTACATGTCATCAACCCGATTGAATGCGCCAACTCACTCTAGCAATACTACGGAAACCCCTCCATCACCCACTAGGGGTAATAGCTCTACTCCATCTTCTTCATCACCCGAAGTCAGTCAGTTATCTTCCTCTTCTGATTCTCCAGTCCCCGCATTACTTAGTAGCTATCATAACGGTAAATGGCATGTACTTGGGATGGAAATGAAAGATAAAATGGAAGGTGACGAGTTTAAACAACTTGTTAAACAACTCACAACACATGGAGGATGGGGGAATACGTTTCGGCGCTTTTCACGTCATACGCAAATTATACCAAACGATCAAGTACGCCAAGTAGACGAATTAAAAAAAGCCGGGATGACTATTGTTCAGGGTAACGGTGACGACTTTTTGGGTTCGATGACGTTAACACCGGACTCAACGGATCATTTGATTCGGGCCGCTGGGCTCTCCCAACAAAAAGGAGAGAAATATCGCACTTATCTTGCGATGGCTGCAGCTAATCGGACAGGAAAGCGGGAAAATAGAGCAAAGGCATTGAGAGAATTATCGAATCACTATGCAACGAATGGTAATTTTAATTCAAAAGAATCATTAAAGTATGCGGTAATGGCTTTTCAAATGTATCCTCCCCCTGCCTATCGTTGTGAGGAGACAGATAATCGATTTCTGAAAACACTATACGCTGCTCCTACAGCATTTTCTCGCTTAGCTCTCGAGTATCAGGACGATGTTGGTCGTATAGTTGATGCTGTGCTGCCGAAAGAGTCTGATCATGCGATGGATGATAGCAGAACGAACACTGATCCAGTCAACGTATTCATTCATCAATTACTACGCCATTCTTTAGAAGAAACGAAACAAGAGGTATATGAAGCAAAATCTCTATCAGTAACAGCAATTCAGCAAACAAAATTACATCTCCTCAAGTTGATCAAAGAATTTATTGACACGGAAACTGCTTTTCGTCGAAATGCCTTGTTGTTATCAACATGGGCTGATACACAGACATCAGATCAGCAACCAGATGAGGCCATCAGTAAATGGCGGCGTTATATTCAGCCTTTTAAGGAGATAGGGGACCAACTGAACCCCTATCTTGCAGAAACGACTGGCTTATGTCAGGCACTAAGCGAACTCAAGGAGCATGAGATTCCTCCAGAAGAACAATTAGCTGATTTGATACAAAAGGGTATTCAGCTTATTAAAATTATTAAAACGCATTTTTTAGATGATCATTCCAATTCGTTTAAAGCCATTATTAACGTACGTCAGAATCAAGAGTCATTTCAAGCGCTTCTGGATTCTTCACACAAAGACATAGTGCAATTAAAGCAGAAATTTCTTGATGTTCAGGAGGGCCCACAGGGCCAATTATCCATTGAATCATTTGCCATGTCACCTATTCAACGAATTGGTCGGTATAAACTTCTGTTAGACCAAATGATTACAGATGGTCAGCAGTGTCATTTCGATGAGGCTGCTATGGATGATTTATATGCCATGCGAGATAAGCAAGCCATATTGTCATTTGATGCAAACTGTTCTACGACTGAAGTAGACTCATTAATTCAATGCTATCAATGTGATCCGAGAGAAAAAGAAGCGTTATCAGCAGAAGTCCATTTTCTGATGAAAGAAGATGTGATCAAAACAACTAATGCAAAAGCACACAGTCGTTATTTGCAAAAAATAGTGGATGATCAAAAATCCGTGGTCGAAAAACAAAAAAAGATAATAAAGCAACAGCAAGTTTTGCTGAATGCATCGGATTCAATAGACCTTACCCAGTTTGGTAACGCCTTACAATTGATCCAACAGGAGAGTGAGAGCGCTGAACTCAATCCAGTGAAACGATCTGATGAGTTTAAGCCTTTGTTTAGCATAGCGGATAATAACCTTAATGTTTCTTATGTTAAAGATGAAAATGCTGTGTTATTGAAAACGCTCAAAGAACAATATGCGGAAAAACAAAAACAATTAGCTAGCAAAGTGGATGATCAGGTGGCCTTATCTCAGCAAGTTGAGACATTGAATGCAACCATTCAGCAAAATAATCAGGCTCTTATTTTGAAAAATGAAACAAACATGCGGGACGCTATTGCTAGAGAGGAAACAGCGCTTGGCCAATTTCACGATAGAACAGAGGCAGTTAACACATCCCTGAAGGTTCAGATTAACAAAAACAACCAGTTAATCACGGAGATCAATGAGCTTACTAAAAAGATTCCTGAGAAAAGTGTGCAGAAAGATTTGCTTGTTGAGCCTCGTATTGAAATAAGTTACTATCAACCCAGTGGCAATCCATTTAGTAGCCTTTCTGAGCAATTAGAGGAGTACAAGACAGCACGCCATAAGGCGGTCAAGCAATTGAGCAAGCTTGCTATCCAGTTGGGTGTAGAACAGAGCCGTGAGCAGACATTGACAACTGAACGTGCTGCATTATTGGAACAAGTATCCAAGTTGAAGAATGAAAGCGGTCAAGCGGTGGAAAAAGAAGTCAAGGAAGAACCTCATTCAGCGAACGCCAATCCTCCTTCATCGAATGATTCAGTTGCCGGGATAGGCATTCAGCAGGACGTCGTCCCTGTCAAATCCGTGCCTGATACTCCACAGACGATCCAAAAAGTGCTTCAGGAGTTGAAGACATATATTCTGAACACACAATTTGAATTGGGTGTTTTTGGTGGTGAATCCATTCCGGAGAAACCGCATGGCAAAGTGCCCAAAGGAATTAAATTAATTTTTGATAAAATAAACGAGTTATTAGGTAAAAATTCAGGTAATTTAGATTCGTTGAATGAGATTGTTCAGATAGCCAAACAGCGTACCTCCACTAAAAATGGTCTTTTTTGTTTAGCAAGACGGCAAGAGAGTACTATCGTTGTTTATCAGAAATTAGCTGCACTTAGAGCAGAGTTTGATAAAGATAATCAGTTGAAAATCGCTCTGTATTTAACGTCAGTATTGCCTAAGAGCCTTAAATAAAATCTTCTATTTCTATACGAGATATTCAAAAAATTTAGCTTAGAACGCCTTCCTCCGCCAGGGGGAAGGTGGCCGACAGGCCGGATGGGGGGATACATAAAATGCAACCTATTGTACTTAAAAAACGATCACGCATGCTTCGAAAAAACATGACAATAGCAGAAAAAAAATTGTGAACTCATTTACGAAGCAAGAAATTGGGTG
This sequence comes from Pseudomonadota bacterium, assembly GCA_021807565.1. Lineage (GTDB taxonomy): Bacteria > Pseudomonadota > Gammaproteobacteria > DSM-16500 > DSM-16500 > JAKBCU01. The sequence goes on from JAKBCU010000014.1 coordinate 25,236, forward strand.
CTATTCGATGTTGACTTTATATCTTTTGATCCAAAAATTATGATAGAAGTGGATGGGTCACAGCATATTGATCAAGCCGCTTATGATCAAACTCGAACAGAATATTTTCGATCGCTTGGATACAAAGTCTTACGT
>JAKBCU010000015.1 GCA_021807565.1 Pseudomonadota bacterium
TGGTAACCCACTATAAATAAAGAAAATTATATCGAATTGAACTATGTTGAGCAGCACTTTGATCGGCAATATTAGAAAAATACCTTTCAGTTAAAGGATAAAATTGTTTCACCGAGAATTGCTGCTTGGCATTGCAATCCATCCCACCTTGTGAAATAATCTAAAGGTTTGCGCGCAAATTTCTTTTTCAAGGTCATCAGAAGGCTTTTTTGGGTTCTATGGCTACTTTATTACTATTTGAGGAGATATTGCCGTGCAAGATATATACGCTTACAATTACATCATTCGTCAATTGCGTCATTTTTTTCAGGACCGAAAGGGTTTTATTGAAGTTCCAACGCAATCGCGATTATCTATTCTTGCTGCCTGTGAAGATCCTGAAACCATTACCCAATTTCAGTTTAGCAATATGAACTACCCATTGCCGCAAACAGGGCAAATGTGGCTTGAAGCCGAAATGTTAAAAAATCCCCATATTCCCGGTGTTTTCTGCAGTACAACCAGTTATCGTAATGAACCATTCCCGATCGCTGGGCGTCATGACAAAATTTTCCCGATGTTTGAATTTGAGTCAAAAGGCGGTATAACAGAACTGAAGAAAATCGAAGCGGAATTGCTTGAATTTCTTGGATTCTCAGCACCGGTTTCATGTCGCTATGACGCGATTTGTGCCCAATATGGGATTGATGAAATCAAGTCAGAGCATGAAACCAGATTGCAGCAAGAATTAGGCAATGTGGTGAGCTTAGAATATTTCCCGCAACGTACCCATCCCTTTTGGAATATGAAACACAATGACAAAGGCATTTATAACAAAGTCGATGTGATTTTATATGGAATTGAAACGATTGGCTCGGCAGAGCGTTCTACTGATATCAATGAAATGCGCCAAAACTTTTATTCCGTTTCGCACGGTCGATATGCAAAAGTATTATTTGAAGCATTTGGAGAAGCAAGGGTAACGAAAGAATTAAACGATTACTTGGCTCTACCTATGTTTGAGCGTTATGGCGCTGGGATTGGTGTGACGCGTATGGCAAGAGCTATGAAATTGGCAGGCATTATTCCAGAACAACCTGAAATACCTGCTTTAGCCGTTGCTGTATAAGAGCTAATGAAAGAGAATTTCCCCCTTTATGATCAAAGGGGGAAATAGACGAGGAAGAAATGAAAAGGGAGGGAAGGTCAATCATTTTGAAAGAGAAGCTGTCATGCAAGAGCAAAAAAAACAACTTATCCATTCGTTATATCAAATTGGTGTTGTCCAATTCGGCGAGTTTACATTAAAAACAGGACAGGTTGTTCCCGTTTATTTTGATTTAAGAAGAATCGTGTCTTATCCCGCTGTACTAAAAAACGTATCAGAGATGCTTTGGCATAGCATTCAGCACTGCCAGTTTGATTTCATTTGTGGCGTACCCTATACCGCTTTGCCCATGGCAACGAGTCTTTCCGTTGCACATGAATTACCCATGGTCATGCGTAGAAAAGAACACAAACAATATGGAACAAAACAAAAAATTGAAGGGGTGTATCAACCAGGCCAAACCTGTCTGATTGTTGAAGATGTCATTACCACAGGTGATTCTATTTTAGAAACCAAACAGGATTTAGAATTAGCTGGATTACACTGTAAGGAAACCGTGATGGTGATTGATAGACAACAAGGCGGCAGAAAACAGTTAGAAAAAAATCATCTCATCGTGCATGCCGCGCTCACATTAACTGATATTTTATATGAATTGGTGGGTTCGAACAGGCTATCCATCTATGAACAAGAGATCGTGAAAAAAATGATTGCGATGACGACAGAATGAAAACACTTTCATATGGCGATCGAGCACAGTTTGCAAGAAACCCGTTAGCCAAAAAAATATTTTTATTAATGCATGAAAAAAAATCGAATCTTGCACTGTCAGCAGATGTCACTTCTTGTGATACTTTATTAACGTTAATCAAGCAATGCGGATCAGATATTTGTGTATTGAAAACACATGTGGATATTTTAGATGATTTTACTCAAGAATTTAGTGAAACATTAACGACACTCGCTAAGCAATATCAATTTTTTATTTTTGAAGACCGCAAGTTCGCAGACATTGGTAATACAGTGAAGCAACAATATCAGCATGGTATATATCATATTGCCGATTGGGCGGATATGATTAATGCACATAGTTTACCAGGGCCGGGGATTGTGTCTGCTTTATCGGAGATTGGTTTACCAAGACAAAAAGGGTTATTGTTGCTAGCAGAAATGAGCTCAAAAAATAATTTCATTACGACAGAGTACACACAAAAAACGATTCAGATGGCAGAGCAATTTCCTGAATTTGTGATTGGCTTTATTGCACAACGAAAGCTTGCTTTCTCACCTGGATGGTTGTATTTGACGCCAGGGGTACAGTTTTCTGAAAAAACAGATGCGCTGGGTCAACAGTATATCACGCCGGAGAAAGCCCTCTTTCAAAATGAAACCGATATCATTATTGTGGGTCGTGGCATTATCCACTCAGACGATCCCGCTGCTAGCGCAAAACAATATCGTGAAGCAGGATGGCGGGCTTATGCTAAGCGATTATAAACAACCATCTGTGTTATGTTTTAGCTGCTCGATACGAGCCGCAATTTTTTTGAGTTGACGGATTTCATCAGGCGAAAATTCTTTGTAAGCAGCGCTGCCTATATTTAAACAAAAATAGACAGGCTCATTTAAGCCTTTCACGATGTCCATGCCGAGTAATTCGACGTAGCTCATGTGATCTGCGTACTCCCCAGCCCAGTGGTTCAACCGTTCAAGTCTATCAAATGCAATCATAAAATAGCGGCCCTCTAGTTGGGTAAACAAGGGGCTAAATGGAGTTTCTTCCGTTGCTTGATGGCCTTTTTGGGTGGGTACAAACAACGTGGATTTCAACAACGTGAGGTACACAACGTTGACATCCTGTTGTTTGCCTTGACTGGCATAAGCAGCAGCGATTGCTCGATCGAGTTCAGTCATCGGGTTCTCTGACGATACTGGTTTTCAGGGTCTGTCAGCATACCTCATCTACCTAACAGTCTTCAATATAACAAATAAAGAACTTAACGCGACACGTTTAGTTATCCACAGAATCTGTGGATAACATTGTGGTTAATTTAGTGAAAAGCTGGGAGCAAGATCAGAAAAGTCGTATTCTGTCATAAGCTCTTTTCGAGGAGATCAAAAAAAACATAATAAAATTAAATGGTTACTGCCGTTTTCCACAGCAGTTTTATCATCCTCACTGAACACCTTTGAAAAACTGTGCTTGATTTAATCTGTGTAAAAATCGGATGATACGATCGGTAATTTGGCCGGCATTCCAGGTTGTTCACAGACTAACTTGGGCACAAGATACCCAGGTAGTTTTTTAGTCATTTCCCAGTGTAATTGACTGGCAGTTTGCCTAGTTAAATCAAATTGTGCTGCGCCTTGAACTTTATCCAAAACATGTAAATAGTAAGGCTGAATCCCCACTGCAAACAATTGTTCGCTTAATTTGACTAATGTCTCAACCGTATCATTGACTTGTTTGAGCAGCACACTTTGATTTAATAGCATGATTCCAGCGTGACGTAAGGGCATGAACACGCGAGCCAACTCAAGCGCGAGTTCATTCGGATGATTGCAATGCGTCACCAAAATGGTTTGAAAACGCGTTGCTGCCATCATGTTAACCCACTCTAATGTGATACGTTCAGGTAACACGATGGGCAAACGTGAATGAATCCGTAATCGCTTCAATTGAGGAATCGTTTCAAGAGCTGCAATAAATTGCTTTAATGTATTATCCGGTAACACTAAGGGATCGCCGCCGCTCAAAATCACTTCAACAATCGATGGATCACTGGCCAAATAGTCTAGGATACGTCCCCAGCCTTTGCTGCCGGTGATATTATCGGCATACGGAAAATAGCGGCGAAAGCAATAGCGGCAATGAATCCCGCAAGTACCAGTCAATGTCACTAGGGCTCGGCCGTGATATTTATGTAATAACCCAGGCACAGGATTGACTTGGTTTTCTTGCAAGGGATCGGCATCATAACCGGGTAGAATGGCTAACTCTTCTCCTATGGGTAATATTTGCCGTAACAAAGGATCATTCAGATTGCCTTTTTCCATTCTCTCTAAAAACCGGCGCGGCACCTTGAGTGGAAAAAGCCTAGCCGCTTTTTTGGCCTCATCCAATATAGCAGGCGGTAACTCTAGCAAATCCCATAATTCAGCGGGATCCGTGATGGCTTGAATCATGGCGGTTTGCCAAGGATACATTTTATCTGTGTGCATAGGCTTTTGCTTCATTAAACAAGCGGGTATTATAGGCGAAATTTTCCAAAGGAGAAGGTGATGGGCGTTTATTCAACAAATGAAATCCGTGGCGGCATGAAAGTCGTTATTGATGGCGATCCTTGTATTATTATCGATAATGAATTCGTTAAACCCGGAAAAGGGCAGGCTTTTAATCGGATTAAAACCAAAAATTTAAAAACCGGACGCGTCGTCGAAAGGACTTATAAGTCTGGTGATACACTCGAAGCAGCCGATGTCATTGATCTTGAAGCACAATATCTTTATAACGATGGCCATGAGTGGCATTTTATGTGCCGAGAAAGCTTTGAACAATTTAGTATGAACGAAGCCGCTGTCGGTGAAACGAAACAATGGCTAAAAGAACAAGCCGACTGCGTCCTCACCTTATGGAACGGAGTCCCTCTTGCCGTCACGGCACCTAATTTTGTGGTGTTAAAAATTATTGAAACCGATCCCGGGGTACGTGGCGATACCTCCGGTGGCGGTGGCAAACCAGCCAAGTTAGAATCCGGTGCTGTGGTTCGCGTACCACTCTTTGTACAAGAAGGCGAAATCATTAAAGTGGATACTCGCCATGGCGAATATGTCGCAAGAGCAAAAGAATGATCACATCGATTGCCTAGCTTGGCAGCCGTCCGCCTCTATTGAACATCTAAAACGTCGGGCCAAGCTGATGGCAATCATTCGGGATTTTTTTGCGAAAAGAGAGATCCTGGAAATAGAAACACCCTTGCTCTCTCATGCCAGCGTCACCGATCCTTATGTCCTCGGTATCCCCGCGAGATTTCAACATCATGGCGCAACGTCGGAAACAGCAGTGTATTTACAAACATCGCCAGAATACCCTATGAAACGGTTGTTGGCTGCTGGCAGTGGTTCCATTTATCAAATCAGTAAAGCATTTCGACAAGGTGATATGGGCCGCTATCACAATCCTGAGTTTACTCTGCTTGAATGGTATCGTCTGGGTTTTAATCATCTTGATTTAATGAACGAAGTGGATGCCTTATTACAAACTGTATTGCATTGCGAACCAGCCGATCGTGTGACTTACAGCGAACTGTTTACGACCCTGTTAGGTATCAATCCTCATACTGCTTCCACTGAACAACTCATGCAATATGTACAGGATCATATTGAAATCACTACGGTTGATAATGATCGCAATACCTGTCTCCATTTATTATTAACGCATTGTATAGAGCCCCGCATAGGACGCCATAGACCCCTATGTATCTATGATTTTCCTATTACCCAGGCAGCGCTTGCGAAAATTCGTGATACAGAAAATCCCCCTGTCGCTTCGCGTTTTGAAGTGTATTTTAGGGGATTGGAATTAGCGAATGGATTTCATGAGTTACAAGATAGTGACGAACAACGAGAACGTTTTCACCAAGATATTCTATACCGAGTAAAACATCAAATCCCTTCCGTGCCAATCGATGAACATTTTTTGGCGGCATTACAAGCAGGATTGCCTGATTGTGCCGGTGTCGCTTTGGGTATTGATCGATTAATGATGTTAGCGCTTCATGCGGACTCCATTTCAGATGTCATGAGTTTCGCATTTGATCGCGCTTAGACACTATGACACAAACACCTTCTCATTTTTGAGAAAAAATGTATTTTGATATAACAAAAAAACCTGAATGAATCAGAATTAATACAGAAGAAAATGACGTTTCTCGTAATTAGTCTAGCACAAAACAAGACTCTTCATAATGCGCTAAAATCAAAGCTAAGAATCGCTAAGAGGTTGCCATCATGAAGCCCACTCATTTGAAAGCCATATTAGCTATTTTGGTTATCGTCATCTCTTTTTATTCTCTCCCTGTTCAGGCCGCCATGTCCAAGGGCATTTATCTCACACAAGAAACCGTTGAGAACACGGCCCTTCTGAATTATTTAATCAAACGGGCCAAAGCGGTAGGCATTAATACATTTGTAGCCGATTTAGAAATACCTTCTAAACGCTACGAACACAATATCAAATTGCTAAAAGAGGCGGGGATTGTCTATATTGCACGCATTATTGTCTTTCCGGGTGGCGCTTCCAGAGAGCAAATGGAATCCATTCCCTATCGAGAAAAAAAATATCGGTTAGTACAAAAAGCGATTGATTATGGCGCGCTTGCTATTCAATTAGATTATATTCGATACAATACTCAGCAACGAGGTTCTTCACAAAATGCTGAAAATGTACTAAAGGTTATCAATTGGTTTAAAAATAGACTAGCTGCTCAAGACATCCCATTACAAATTGATGTCTTTGGTATCGCGAGCTTCGGGGAGTCAAAGTATATTGGTCAAAACATTAAATTATTCGCCAAATCCGTCGATGTCATTTGCCCAATGGTGTATCCGTCTCATTTTGAACCTTATCGATATTATGCACAAAGACCCTACCAAATTGTGTATGACTCACTAAACGCGATCAAAGATCAATTTCCTAATAAAAATGTTCCCGTCAAAATTATTCCCTACATTGAGCTATCGAATTATCGTTATCCTCTTTCTCACAGCAAAAAACTGGATTATATCGTGGCACAAATCAAAGCGACTGAAAACGGCGGGGCCGATGGTTGGTATGTTTGGAGCCCGCATAATCTATATGACAATTTATTCCAGGTGCTTTCAAATTACCACGCGAAATGATTAAAAAAATGGTATGATCCGGCCAATACTCAGTGAGGTCGGTGTCGATGTTCAATGATCGTGTTACAGTGATTGGCAGTGGAAATATGGGCACAAGCTTAGTGGCTGGGTTAATTAGCACTGGATTTACCTCGTCTCATGTCACTATTTCAGATCCAGATAAGAGCAAGCTGCTGGCATTACAGAAGAAATTCCACGTGAACATCTCAACAGACAATACGGAAGCTGCCAACACAGCAGACTGTATTATCTTGGCGGTAAAACCACAGGAAATGCGTTCTGTAGCAACAGCCTTGGCTCCCCTGGTGCAAATGAAAAAACCGTTACTCATTTCCATCGCAGCAGGTATTCATGAATCTCAGCTGCAACGATGGTTAGGCGGAAACATCGCCATTGTCCGCTGTATGCCCAACATGCCTGCTCTGATTCGCTGCGGTGCTTCCGCTTTATATGCCAATACGTTTGTCTCATCTGAACAACGAAAACAAGCGGAATCCATTTTAAGCGCTATCAGTTCGATTGTATGGCTTGAAGAGGAATCACAAATGGACGCCGTAACGGCTCTTTCCGGATCCGGTCCTGCGTATGTTTTCTTGCTCATTGAAATGCTGCAAGAAGCGGGTAAAACCATGGGACTTTCTGAAGACATTGCAGGCAAATTAACACGTCAAACGGTGTATGGTGCGGCCCGTATGGTACTTGAGAGTACTGAATCTGCAAAAGCGTTGCGAATCAAAGTCACATCGCCAGGGGGCACAACGGAAGCTGCCATCCATCAGTTAGAACAAAACAAGATACGTGACATTGTAACGCATGCCTTACAAGCTGCTAAAAAACGATCAGAAGAATTAGCTCAATTAGTTGAAGAGGAAACAAAATCATCATGAATCAACCATTAAGTGACGCTAGCTTATTTTTAATCCAAACTGTGTTTGATTTATATTTGGTGATATTAACTGTTCGACTCATCTTAGCCTATCGAAATGCGCGTTATTTTAATCCAGTGATCCAAGTCATCATTCGATTAACCCAACCCTTAGTTCATCCATTACGCCGTTTATTTCCTACCATTCATCGCATCGAATCAGCCACTCTGGTTTGCATGTTTATCATCGCACTGATTAAATTCTATTTAATCGGCCTATTGACGGCTGGCATACCAAAACTCAGTGGTCTTTCCATCATGACCGTTGCTGACCTATTAAAACTGATTTTAAATACGTTCTTTTATGCTATTTTCATACAAGCGTTATTGAGTTGGGTTCAGCAGAGTCAATCACCTGTCGGTGACATTCTAGAACAAATGACCACCCCTATTTTAAGACCGTTTCGCCGAGTTATTCCTTTGTTAAACGGCTTTGATTTGAGCCCTATTCCCGCGATGATTTTTTTACAATTGGTTCTCATTCTATTAATCAATCCATTATTTTTTACTGGCCAACAACTGGCTTTTAGTTAGCCATGAAACTGGTTGTCGCGACAGAAAATTTAGGGAAACTCAATGAGATCAAAGGACTAATGCATGGTACTCAAAACTGTCTCATTCCCCAATCCGAACTCCATATCGCTTCGGTTCCAGAAACAGGGTTAACTTTTATTGAAAATGCATTAATCAAAGCACGTCATGCTTGCCGCTGCAGCAAACTACCTGCCTTAGCAGATGATTCGGGTTTAGTCGTACCCTCACTCCATGGTGCACCTGGAATTTATTCTGCACGTTATGCCGAGCACCCTATTCAAAAATTGTTATCTGAATTACAAGACAAACCCGAGCATGAAAGGCAAGCGTATTTTTATTGCGCTGCCGTGTATCTTCGTCATGAACAAGATCCCACTCCGATTATTGCTGAAGGGATATGGCCCGGGATCATTTTAAGAGAGCCCAGGGGCAATCATGGCTTTGGATATGACCCCATTTTTTATGTGCCTGATCAACACTGCAGCGCTGCTGAATTATCTATTCAGAAAAAAAACCAACTCAGTCATCGCGGTCAAGCGTTGCAAAAATTAATAAAGTCTCTTAAACATGAAAGGTAGGTATGCAAGCTCTGCTCGTGAAAGACTTAAGAAAAGTCTATGGTAATGGTTTAATTGCATTAAACAATATTAATCTCTCTGTCGCGGAAGGTGATTTTTTTGCCTTATTAGGACGAAATGGGGCTGGCAAATCCACTACGATTGGTATTTTATGTTCTCTGGTAAATAAAACCAGCGGTAAAGTATTTGTATTTGGTTATGATATCGATCACGAGTTGGAAGCAGCGAAATCTTGTATTGGCGTTGTTCCACAAGAAATGAATTTCAGTCAGTTTGAAAAAGTACTTGCCATTATTATTAACCAAGCAGGGTACTATGGGATTCCTAAAAAAGTTGCTTTACCTCGTGCAGAATATTATTTAAAAAAATTGGGTTTGTGGGAGTATCGCCATAACACGGTGCTTCGTTTATCTGGAGGCATGAAAAGACGTCTCATGATCGTAAGAGCCTTAATGAATGAGCCCAAACTGTTAATTCTAGATGAACCCACAGCGGGGGTCGACATAGAATTACGTTATCATTTATGGGATTTTTTGACTGAATTAAATCAAAAAGGCACGACGATTATCCTCACGACACATTATTTAGAAGAAGCGGAAAAACTCTGCAAACAGGTTGCTATCATAGACCAAGGCGACATTATCCAGAATACCCCTATGAAATTATTAATTAACACCCTGGATGTGCAAACCATGATTCTCGATTTAGTCAAGCCGCTCTCGTCTGATATCAAAATGAATTATCCTTATCGAATCATTGACGATACGTCGATCGAAATAGAAATCAATAACCGTCAGACAATCAATGAGTTATTTCATGTGTTAAATGAACAGCATATTCAAGTGAGTAGTATGCGCAATAAAACGAATCGATTAGAAGAATTGTTTATTAGGCTCACTTCAAAAAATGGAATCCTCTCATGAATACGCTTACCCAAAAAAATTGGATCGCTTTCCGAACTATTTTATCAAAAGAAGTGAACCGTTTTATGCGCATTTGGACACAAACACTGTTACCGCCTGTCGTAACCATTACGTTATATTTTATTATTTTCGGTAAGCTCATTGGATCACAAATTAATCCCATTGAGGGTTATAGTTATATGCAATATATTGTTCCAGGATTAACCATGATGGCGGTCATGACAAATGCCTATTCCAATACCGCAGCCTCTTTTTTTGGCGCAAAATTCAGTAAAAGTATCGAAGAAATGCTTGTTTCATCCATGCCCTCATCCATTATTTTATTAGGATACATGGTAGCAGGGACGATTCGCGGTTTATTAGTGGGTATGATCGTATTATTTATTTCATTTTTATTTACCCATATTCCCATCCGATATCCATTCGTTGTGATCTCTATTGCTCTGTTATCTGCAATGGTGTTTGCGCTCGCGGGCTTAATTAATGGTATGTTAGCGAAAACATTTGATGATATTTCCTACATACCTACGTTTATACTAACACCGCTGACCTACCTGGGCGGTGTATTTTATTCTATTCATCAGCTTCATCCATTTTGGCAACAAATTTCTTTTTTTAATCCGGTTTTTAATATTGTAAATACATTCAAATATGGGACGCTCGGCATTACCGACTCCAGCGTTGTATTTGGATTCTTACTCATTCTTTCCTTATTTTTTGTTTTATTCCTATGGAGTTTACATTTGCTGCAAAAAGGAATTGGATTACGTCAGTAGAGTGATTCCAGATCACGTTTTTTTATGTTATCTTTCAACTCACTAGACATTTGTAAAAATGAATTTTACTACTGTGGATGACACCCTATGCTAAAACAACTGATTGCCATTATTGTACTCAGCGTTGCTATTATCTTAAACATGTCCTATGCACAAGAAGCACTGAACGCCATTTTATCGGCGCATCATTGGATTTCTGATCTATTAACACAAATATTTTCAGGCGGTGATGCCGGCAATTTTCTCAGAAAACTGCTTGCCTTATTAGTTATCCCAGTGGGTGTGGCACTCATTCCTATTGCCATCTATTGGTTGGCCAAAAAGCAATGGTTTCCCTATTTTATTGAAGTGGTATGGGCGATTTGGTTGGTTCAAACCGCTGCATTGCTTATCTTATACAAGGCAGCCTAAACCCAATCTAAACCCAATACGTTGTCTTGACCATAATGCCAGAGACCCATTGCATTGCTTGTTTGATGCTCTGAGGAAGTGATAAAGCGCCCGCGCGAACTGCCTCATCGCGGTGCTGTTTTTCATCCTGCTGCATTTGTTGCAAAATCAAATGACTCCGACGATCGTCTTCGGGTAACAAATGCATTTGTTTTTCTAAGTGCTTTACCACTTGATGTTCTGTCTCTGCTAAAAAACCCAGACTCCATGGATCGCCCATTAAACCCGCCATCAAGCCTATCGCAAAGGAGCCAGCATACCATATAGGTGCTAAATAGCTCGTATGACTGCCAAGCTCCATCAAGCGCTGGTGACACCAAGCCAAATGATCCCCTTCTTCAATCGCTGCTTGCTGCATTTTATCTTGGATTTTCTGGCTACGCGACACTAAACCCTGTCCATGATACAGTGCTTGTGCACAGATTTCACCCGCATGATTAATCCGCATAATGGAAGCAGAACGTTGTTGAGAAGCGTTTTCTTGAGGCAACATAGGCACATCTTCTGCAGGATAGGCTCTTCCCGATGTGTTAGGATGATTGAATACACTACGTAATGCTTGATCGATACCCAAACAGAGTTGATCTATCAAAGAGTAGTGTCGTATGTCTGCCATATCATCCGTTCCAAGTAAACTTCATGCAGAATACAACAAAACTGGTATAATCTCACGCTTTGTGATAGAAACGTTTATGTTTAAAACTGAATTAATTAAAAAGCACGCTTCGCTTCCTGCTCGAATCACTCGCATCACAACTGCCCATGGTGAGATTCTCACCCCAGCATTTATGCCTGTGGGCACCCGTGCTTATGTTAATTTTATGACACCTCACGATTTAATCCAGGCTGGTAGTCAAATCATTTTGGGCGGGAATACCTACCACATGTTATGCGCACCCGGCATGGAAATACTACAAGCCGCGGGAGGCATGCACCTATTTATGGGTTGGGATAAGCCCATGTTAACGGACAGCGGCGGTTTTCAAGTATTCAGTTTGTCAAAAAATAAAACTATTTGCAAAATTGATGCCCATGGCGCGCACTTCAAACATCCCCTATCCGGCCAAGTGATTCACTTAACACCGGAAACCTCCATCAAGGCACAAAAAATCATTGGGGCTGATATCATCATGGCATTTGACGAATGCACGCCCGAAAACGGTGGATGGGAAGCCGCATTCAGTGCATTAGAACGCACACACCGTTGGCTAGATGAATCCATCACTGTTCATGAAAAACAGGCTCATTCTGCTTATGGTTACCCACAAGCGTTATTTGGCATTATTCAAGGTGGACGTTTTCGCGAATTACGTGAACAAAGCGCGCAATATGTAGTGGCCGCTCCCTTAGATGGGATTGCTATCGGTGGCGAGATCATCGGCTTTGATATGCAAAAAACGAGTGAGGTATTGGATTGGCTTCAACCCTTACTCCCTGATGGCAAAACTCGCTATACCATGGGAGTGGGTTTGCACCCACAAGATTTAATTGACGTGGCTGCAAAAGGCATCGATATTTTTGATTGTGTTGCGCCCACCCGTAATGCGCGTCATGGATCGTTATATTGTGGCAGTGCGGTTAAAAAAGAAAATTGGCTTTATTTTGCTAACGAAGCAAACCAGGGCAAAATTCTCATCAAAAAAGCGATCTATGCCAAAGATGAAAAGCCTATTATGGAAACGTGTTTTTGTTATACCTGCACTCACTTCACCCGGGCCTATTTGCATTTTTTATTTAAGCAACAATCGATTGCTTATAGCAACCTGGCCTGTATTCACAACATTCATGTAATGCACGATGTTTGCGCCAAAATACGTGATGTCATATTGCACGATACACCCTAGCCAACTGTAACGTTTAGCATTATGATAGAAATCATTTGGCATTGTTTAATCCATATCAGCCTATTTTAGGATAATTAATTAACAATTAAGCTGGAGTCAAAGCCCATGAGCAGTAATCGATCTACCATCACGTTAGAACACTTTCTCGCGGAAGAGAAAACCGTTGACTCTATTTTTCATAAATTTGCAAACCAATCCGATCACAACATCATCGAATACATAGAAAAAAACAGAATAGAGCGGTCATTCTACCCCACTCTATTAGTTTATGCCGCCAAATATACTCGAGCACTGCTCGTTGATTTTTTATTAAAAAATACTATTGATTTGAATGCTACGGATACAGAAGGGGATACAGCCCTCGCATGGGCCATCTACCATTATAAAGGGAAATACCCTCAATCCACTTCTGAAAAGCAAAAAACGGCGTTAACTATCCTGTTAACTTTATTAACTGCCGGTGCCGATTTTTCTCACGCTTCGGTCAAAAAAGAGATGGATAGTGACTCCTTGTCACTTTTAAAAAAGCTTGTTCTCGACCAATTAATACGTACCTCTGGCGACGAAGAAAAAGACGATGTAAAAGCAAATTTCCTTTATTCTATCTATCAACATTCACAAGCCTCTCGCAGCATTTTAAATGGCATAGAAAAATTATATGGCTTACATGGTGTGAGTATCAACAACCTGCAAGCCATCAAATGGCTAGAAACGATCGATATGGATAGTTCAACGGTCGTGAATGAAGCAAGAGAGCTTAAAATCGTGGCTTGTTATCGTGCTGCATGTCATTTTAATGACCCCGATGCAAAATCATTTTATCTCAATCAAGCATTGAAAACCTGGGAAAGATTAATGACACATCAGTCCGTTCGTCTATTAACGGTTCATTTTTATTTTAAGTGCCTTGAGTTAGCCGATAATCCAGTCGATCAAATTGCTTTCTTAAAGCAACTCAACACACTCCCCGATACGTCGACCTGGATGAAGCAAATAGCGAATACATCTGAGTTAAGAAAATGCTTATTTGAGCTATTAATGAAAGGCAATAAACGTATTCATTTTTATACGTCATTATTATTGAAAAAAGCGGGTTTAATTAACCATCATCAACTCTTACAATCAGCAGAGGCTTATAGCAGTGATCCTCTTTGCCCCTATAAAAACGAACAAATTGATGCCTTATTACTCGCTGGCAATATAGCAGCCAATGATGAATCTCTTGTTGAAAAAGCACTTTTCTTTTTTTCTGATGCCATCGCCATCGCTAAGTTTCATAGTGATATTGAGAATATGCAAAAAGGAATTGTGGCTTTAAAAAAATTTGAAGCAGAGACGGCTTTATGGGAAAAGCTAAAAAATTCAACTACCCAGGCTATTCAATCGGCAGAAAAGCAAGTAGAAGCCATCAGAAACCAATCTCTCCCGAGTAAAATTAAAAACAATCAATTAGGCGCTATTAATGCCTTGTTCAATACATTGGTTGATGAAGCTTCGTTTTTTAATACGCCTATACGTCGCCCTCTCTATCTTGCCACAAAGATTTTATTTTTGACTCGAGATACATCACCAGTCAGTCTGGAATCTCAATTCACGCCTAAAGAAATAAAAGCCATGCGGCTTAAGGCAAGGGAATTCATGGATCGTATCAAACAAAATGGCCCTCATGCATCCGCTGCCCGTTGGTATAGCAATCTACTCACTCGCTATGCTGATGCCCCTATCAATGACCCGGATATGATGATTTGTTTTGAGGCCGATACATTAGATCGCTATGACGCATTAAGAAGTCCTATCTTTCATGGCTTAATTCAATGCATTAATGAAAAAAGTGCATGGACAACGACTGAGGCAGACAAATGGATAGATAAAAAAATTGCATTGGGAAAAAAGCAACTTCCCACATTGACCCGATCCACTTCGGTGATAGGTAGTGCACCTTCATTAGAAGAGGAAAAATTTGTCCCCAAACATGCTTCGCTTAAAAACAGCATTAAAAGCTTTGCCTCTTTTTCAATGGAATCCGAGATAGAAGGTCAAGCTCGATCCACATCGGCACCTAAAACGAATGAATCGGTTGCATTCCCCCCATGTTCAGCCATTCAGTTTACAGAAGCCAGTGTCTCAACCCCTTCGTCTTCAACGGCGGCGATTGTGACGCTTTTACCCACAGCGCCTGCGATGCCTCCACAGATAGAAAAGGTAGTGCCTGATTCACTTCCGTCAAGCCCTACCTCCTGTTTATTGACAGCCAAATCAATGAGTGACATGTCATCTCCTCAGAAAAGCGACGCTCCCAACAAAAAGGAAATGACGAAAAAAAGCCGACGTATACTGACTCTAGCTTAGGGCCCAGGCGATGCTCTTTCTGCTAAAATGGCTTTACTGTGAAAATAGAGTTACCTAAGATGCTAGCTGAGGATTCTTATGTATCAAGGACGTATATATGATAATGTCAGTGATGGAGTGGATATCAGACCTAGAAACCGTTATGCGAATTTGTGTTGCGTTTCTCTTAGGAGCGCTCATTGGTTGGGAACGTGAAAGTCATGGCATGTCTGCCGGCATTCGCACCTATGGCGCCATTGCGTTAGGAGCCTGTGTTTTTGGCATCTTATCGCTCAGTGTGAAGAATGCCGACCCTTCTCGTATTGCTGCGCAAATTGTAACAGGCGTTGGTTTTTTGGGAGGCGGATTAATTTTTCGTCAAGAGAATTATATTAGTGGATTAACCACCGCAGCAACGCTTTGGGCAACCGCCGCGGTGGGTTTGGCTGTCTCATTTGGTTTTTATGTGGTGAGCATCTTAACTGCGCTCTTTATTTTCCTATTGTTATACTTGCCCAGATTAGCCTGGTGGAAGAAAATAGCTAAAAATAAGACTCATTAACCCATTTACCCTGGTCTGGGGGTATTATGGGAAGAATCCTCTTTTGTGTCGCTGTTGACATTCTTCGAGGAATGCCATTTGCTAGCGCCAGAGATTGGTGCTGGCCAGGTCAATCACATCCGTGCCATGGCCGTCGAGAATCGCTTTGATAATGTAAAGATTAAACCCTGTGACTTCTTTCATTTGTAATTTTGGCGGCATGACCAATTCCATTCTATTGGTCAATACGTCAACTAATGCAGGGCCGTCATGATGGAAAGCTTGCGTTAATGCATTTTCCAACTGACTAGGGTCTTCCACACGAATGCTTTTAATGCCCATTGCATTGGCCATATCCGCAAAATTGGGATTGATTAAATCTGTCCCCGTGTTCATAAAACCAGCCGCTTTCATTTCCATTTCAACAAAGCCCAAGGCTCCATTATTCACAATCACCACTTTAATAGGCAATTTTTGCTGCGTTAGCGTAATTAAATCCCCCATCAGCATGGAAAAACCGCCATCGCCGCAAAATGCCACCACTTGACGATCAGGATGGGACGCCTGAGCGCCAATGGACTGTGCCAATGCATTGGCCATGGAACCATGATTGAAAGAACCTATTAACCGCCGTTTTCCATTCATTTTTAGGTATCGCACCGCCCAAACCGTTGGTGTACCCACATCGCTCGTGAATATGGCATCTTCCTTGGCTATTTCATTCACGACCCGCGCTAAATGCTGAGGATGAATCGGCGGCTTTTTTCCAAAGGCAAGCTCGTCCAAGTTTTTCCGCGCTTTGTGGTAATGTTCAACTGCTTTCTTTAAATAAGAATCATCTGTTTTTTTAGTTAAATAAGGAAGCAATGCCTTAATCGTTTCTTTGATATCACCTATCGCACCATAGGTTAACAGGCAGCGTCGCCCCAATTGTTCACCGCGAATATCAATTTGAATGATCTTGGCATGAGCGGGATAAAATTGGCGGTAAGGAAAATCCGTCCCGAGTAACAGTAACGTATCACAAGCCTCCATGGCATAATATCCTGATGAAAAACCCACAAACCCCGTCATTCCCACATCATAAGGGTTATCGTATTCCACGTATTCTTTAGCACGCAAGGCATGGACCAATGGGCTTTTCAATGTATCGCAGAGACTTAATAATTCTGCATGCGCACCGGCGCACCCGCTGCCACAAAGAAGCGTCGTTTTGTCAGATTGGTTTAAAATGTCTGCTATGTTTTGAAGCTCTTCCCGACAAGGGACAACCACTGGCCGACATTGTCTAATATGGTGAGGAATCTCTGTCACCACGGCTGTCTTTAATGCAATATCACCCGAAATCACAACAACGGCTACGCCATTTTGATTTAAAGCAGCTTGCGCCGCCATGGCAACAATACGCGGCATTTGCTCAGGTGAATTCACCACTTCACAAAAGTAAGAGCACTCTTTAAACAACGCCTTGGGATCAGTTTCTTGAAAATATCGCGTACCAATTTCTGCCGTTGGAATGTGCGCCGCAATAGCCAGCACAGGCACATGATTACGGTGACAATCATAGAGCCCATTAATTAAGTGCAAATTACCCGGACCACAACTGCCAGCACAGACTGTCAGCTCACCAGTCAAATGCGCCTCGGCCCCCGCAGCAAACGCAGCCACTTCTTCATGACGCGTATGGATCCATTCTATTTTTTTTTGTGTTCGCAACGCATCCGTTATGCCATTTAAAGAATCACCGACAATACCATAAATTCGTTTGACGCCGGCAGCCGCCAAGGTGTCAACCAGCACACTTGCAACAGTTGTCATAAACTCTCCTCCTTAAGCAAAAATACTCATTTTTTTAGCTTCATTGTATAGTTCCTCGCGAAATTCAGGCGCCGCCAAACTGATTAGTGCTCGCGCTCTTTCAGAAGTTGATTTACCTTGTAAATTGCAAATTCCATATTCTGTCACAACATATTGTACCTCGCCTCTTGGATCCGTTGTAATGGTACTCAGCCGAGGTACAATGCGCGAAGCTTTTCCATGCGCTGCCGTTGCCTGCGAAGCCAGAAAACTTTTACCTTCACGCGACATAACAGCGCCTTTTACAAAATCAAGCGCGCCACCCAGGCCGCTGTATTGATGTCCCATGATTTGTTCAGCATTCACCTGTCCAAAAAAATCAATTTCGATAAACGCATTGACTGAAACTACTCGATCATTTTGGGCAATGACGTAGGGATTATTCACATAATCTGCACCATAACATTCAATCCCTGGATTGTTATCGATAAAGTCATACACTTTTTGCGTTCCCATGGCGACATTAAAGACGCTTTTATAGGGATTCAACTTTTTATAACGATTTGTCACCGCCCCACATTCTATTAAATCAATAATCCCATCGCTTAACAATTCAGTATGAACACCTAGGTCTTTATGTTGTGTCAGCATGGTTGAAATCGCATTAGGGACACCGCCAATGCCAAACTGTACACACGATCGATCTGCAATAAGATCAATGATGTAAGCGCCAATTTGATGGTCTAATTCTGTGGCGGGACGAGACGGCAACACCTGCAAAGGAACATTACATTCCGTCACCGTATTAACTTCTGATATGTGAATAAAACTGTCCCCAAAGGTTCGAGGGATATTTTGGTTGACTTCTAAAATGATCCGCTTTGCTTTGCGCATCACTCTTTGCGTATAAGCACCTGTAATGCCCAACGAAAAATATCCATGCTTATCCATTGCTGAAACAGCGATCACAATGGCATCGATACCAATCACATCCGCCATTAGCCCAGGAATTTGACTAAAGCCGCCCGGAACATATTCAATGAATTTTTTTCCTATTTTCAGTCCTTCTGCCAAAAAAGCCCTTTCATCAGGCCCCATAAAAAACGGCCTAAACAAAAGATGTTTCGCAACATCGGGCTTAAAAAGCTGTTCACTCACGTGCTGGGTCCCGCGCATACAATACACGTTTAGTAAATCATATGTCCCTGCTTTGGCTTCATTTGCAATGGCCGTAATAAGATCGAAAGGAACCCCTCCAAAATAGGGAATACATAAATTTCCATTTTTAGGCAGCATTTTAGCAGCGGACGCAGCGCTTTTAAGTTTTTGTTGATATTGTGCTTGAATGGAATCCATCATTTACTCCTAATAACCTGCTGCTTCATAGGGACCTAATCCTTTTTTATAAATCAAAAAGGTACGTTCGTAAGAAATAATTTTCTCTCCTTTTTGATTGTACGCAATGGTATCGGCCGTCATAATCCCTTCGGTTGGACGAGATTTTGATTCACGTTTGGTTTTGATGGTGGATTCCACTTGAAGTGTATCGCCTACAAAAACAGGTTTTAACACCTCGATATTGACCCATCCTAAATTCGCAACGACCCGCCCAAAGGACCGAGTCGTCAATGCAGTGATAACACCCATAAAATAATTTTCGCTGACAGGCAGTCTGCCGTCATGGAATTTTTTAATGTATTCTATGTCGATAAAACGAGGGTGCCAGTCAAGTGATCTTGTTGCATGCTGCCAGTTTTCACTTTCAAAAAATGTTTTGGCAGGACGGTGCTCATAGATCTCATTGATCTGTAAATCTTCATAGTACAAACCAGCTTGTTCCATCAAACCATTGTCTGCTGTTGCATGATACGCAGCAAATTTAGGGTCAGTGACGGCTTTTGTACTGTTGGATAGTTCTTTATCTTCAGGATGCTGCCCGTGTTTGTATACCATAATGGTATAATGAATTTTTGAAACAGTTTCGTTTTTTTGATTCAGCGCTTCTGTAATGACTTCAATTTCGCCAAAGGAAGGTTCTTTTCCAGGGTTAACCGAGACAATGGTGCTTTTTGCATACAACGTGTCTCCTCCAAAAACTGGATGAGTCATCGCAATATCGTGATATCGTTTGACTCGGATTTTTTTATAAAATGTTTTCCACGTACTGCCCAATACTTTTTGCAGCGTCAGCGTACTGACCCCTAAACATATTTTCCATTCTGTTTGACTAGCATAATGGCTATCATAATGCAGCATAGCGCTGTTGATCGTTTCAGTCGCTTCGTCCTTGTTATCTTGTTGTGAGATCGTTATGCCCGGACGATGATGAAAAATTTGTCCTGCTTGAAAATCTTCAAAATCGAGACCAAATACTTCACGGTATCGATTGGTACCAGATTGCACGTATCCAAAAAATGTGCCCATGCTTGATACTCCTTTTTCCTCATTTCCCAATGGCTAAAATGCGTAATGCGCTTTTGTAAACCGGCACATCGATCATCTTTCCATTGTATTCAGCAACATTTCCTTTGGCATTGTTGTAAGCATTGACAATTGCATTGGCCTTCTGTAATTCAGCCTCACTCGGTGTAAATACATCAAACAAGGTATCAATTTGACTCGGGTGAATAGCAAATTTACCCGTAAATCCCATTGCTTTAACACGTACAGCTTCCTCACGATTGCCTGCATCATCTCGAATATTAAGAAATGGAACATCAAACACGCAAAGTCCATTCGTCCTGGCACTTTGAACAACACGTGAGCGCGCATACAGCATGGGCTCAAAAGCTAATTCAGCGCCCAAATCAGCCGCAAGATCTGCACCGCCAAATGCCATGCCAGACAGACGTGTACTAGCCGACGCAATTTTATTTGCATTTTGTAATCCGATTGCAGTTTCAATTAAGGCCATATAACTTAAATGATCGCAAACCGATAAAGAAAAGTGTTGATCGTACAGTTTAATTTCTTCAGCGTACTCCACTTTTGGAAATACCAATGCATCGGGAAATAGGTTGCTTTCACACAATGCTAAAATATCTTTCAGGCCAGCAGCCGTTTGAATACTGTTGATGCGGACTGACACGAGAAAAGGACGATTTGCCTTGGCAAAAGGTTTTGTTTTAAGGAAATTAATTACAGTTTGTCGTGCGCTGTCTTTGTCTTTTTGAGAAACAGCATCTTCAAGATCAATCACAATGCCGTCTGTTTTGGTTTCGAGTGCTTTTAAAAAACGATCAGGACGATTGCCTGGCGTAAACAATAAACTACGACAATTAGAAAAATTCATATGAAATCCTTCAACAGAATACTAAAAGCCAAGCTTTCGTCTTATTGATCAATTCAATTATACCATATTGTTAGCACTTATTGACGTATAAATTGTAGGGAAATCGAGTTCAATTTTGCATAGATTCCACGACGTTGGCTAGATATTCATCGTTCCATACCGCTTTGTGACGCTTGGTTTTTATTCCTACTTGTTTGTGTAATATCTTTTCTATAAATTCACTCATTGTATAAGTTTTTTTAAAGCTATTTTAACTTGTGTAGGTCGAAAGAATTTTTTTAAGAATGTTGTTATACAGGTCTGGTCGAATAGTTCGATGAATTTCGATAATTTTTCGCGAAAGAGGAAAGGAGGGAGCTAGATTATTTCCTACAGCAATATCATGAATAACATCTTCTGAGGTTTGTGTGTAACAGGCAATACCTTCTAATGTATATTCTTCTGTTAATAAAATGTCATTAATTATTAGTCGTATAAAGTTTCCTTCAAGCATTACATCCTCCATTCCAATATTTAATTTTTGCAACTTTAAGTATTCGATATGTTGTATTTTAAAGATTTCTTTTAGCTCATCATGTATGCGCATAAATAATTCTGCTTCTAAAAAAAGATTTTCTCTTTTAGTGAGCTTATAGGGCATGTTTCCAATCATTTGACACAATAATTCGGATGCAGACATTTTTTCAGTTCCTTCTATATTTTCACTCGGTGATATCCCATACCAAATCGATGGTATGTCTATTTGCCAATGAATTAAAACATTCAATTTTTATTATATATATATCAAAATCACGGTATGAATTTTTTAATAAAAATTAAGGGCAGATTTTCTTTGCATAAATTATTTCCATTTAATTTTTCAGCCTCAAATTAATGAGTCGTCATTTTTTTATATTCCTTCCTACTAGGGTCTGTCGTCAATTAACCCAACTACGTCGTCCCGAGGCTTGTCCGCGGGACGACGGAGTTGGGTTAATTGACGACAGACCCTATATTTCAAGTAAACTATTTAATAGAACTAAAACAAATATATATGACAAATTGCACAAATTCGAATATGCTAGTTGCTTATGAGATTTATATGGAGTTAATCATGTATATTCTATCTCTGCTTGAAGAGTTGGCTGAAAATACTCATCATAACCTTTTACTTGAAAGTTTTATTGGGAATCAACCTGATCAAATTCAAGAAGCGTTTTTGACGAACAATATTAACCAATTAAGAAACATCTTAGGAGATGTAAGTAATCTTGCAGATAGGAATAAGGTTGTGTCTATTCTTGTTTAATTTTTATTCTTAGTTGTTTAATCAAAATGATAAAAAATGCTTCATTGGTTGTTGTTGGTACTGGTATTAAATTTCTTTCTCATCTTACAGTAGAAGCAAGAGCTTATATTGAGCAATCTGATAAAGTTTTATTTTTAGTTAATGATCCAGGAATGAAACAGTGGATATCTAAAACGAATCCTCAGTCTGAATCTTTAGATTTTTTATACTCAAAATTTTCTTTGCGAAAGTATTGCTACCAGGCAATTACAGAATATATTTTACAAACCGTTAAAGAAATAAAGCACGTATGCGTAGTGCTTTATGGGCATCCATGTGTTTTTGCGCAAATTGGAATTGATGCGGTTAATTTAGCCAAAAAAGAAGGTTTTTATGCAAAATTATTACCTGGCATCTCATCCGCAGATTGTCTTTTTTCAGATCTCTTAATTGATCCAGGTTCGCATGGTTGTCATTCATTTGAAGCCACAGATTTTCTACTTTATAAACGTAAATTTGATCCTAGAAGTCATTTAATATTATATCAAGCAGATATTATTGGGGTTCTTGGTAATCCTCGTGTACATAATAATAAGAAAGGTGCAGAGTTACTTATTAGATATTTAAGTGATTTTTACACATTAAACCATAAAGTCATTCTATATGAAGCGGCTCAATATCCTTCTTTTGAAGCAAAGATCGAACAATATTCATTAGGTTCTTTGATGGAAGCTGCTTTCTCTAGAATTACAACGCTTTATATTCCTCCTTGTAATAACAACGAGTATGATCATAAAATGTTAGAAGAATTGGGCATAAATGCTTTTGATTTATAAAAAAATATGATAAAAAATTTAACTTTTTTATATAAAAAATATACCTCGTATTATTCAGGATTATCAATTCAATGTTGGCATAGTATATTTCTCACATTCATCGAATCTTTAGCCACTGGAATTTGTTTTTTTCTATCTTTATATTTTATTGATTATTTGCATATTTCAATTGCTAACGCTGGGTTGCTTATTTCTTCATATGGAATGGGTACTATATTTGGTGGAATATTTGGTGGCAAATTAACCGATACATTTTCAGCAAAATTGGTATCGGTGATAAGTTTATTCATTCAAGCTGCTTCTTTTTTATTGTTAGCAACATTAGAAAATATATCCCTGCTTATTATTAATTTATTTTTAATAGGTTTGTGCACCTATGGATTTATAACTTCAAACAATGTTTGGATATTGAAGCATTGTGGAAATCGATCAGATATGAAATTAAAGAGTATTAATATTTCTCGTGCAGCCTCAAATCTTGGAATGGGTTTGTCTGGTTTTATTATCGGTATTTTAGATGAGAATGGTTTTCGATCGATATTTTACTTTTCAGCCATAGCTTTAATTTTTTCTGGGATATATTTTCAATTTTTTATCAAAAAAGAAGATATTGAATTTTCCTTGGAAAAAACTGCGTCTACAGATGAGGTTATGCTTTCTACATCACAAAATAATAATAAAATTTTCTTGATTATATTAGTATGTCTTTTTCTTGTTGGCTTGATTATTGCTCAATTAAGCGTGACGTATCCAGTATATATTAAAGAAATATTTCCGGAAATGGGAATGCACGCAGTAAGTAGTTTGTTTATTTTGGATACCTTATTAATTGTTATTTTTCAAGCTCCATTGGTTGGCTCATTGAAACGATTCAATAAAATTTTTTTAGTTGGTTTAGGGGCGATTTTTATGGGATTAGGGATGTTTATATTAAATTTTTCTTTTATTTTTATCTTAGCAATTATGTCTTGTTTCATCTGGACAACAGGTGAGATGCTATTTGTAGCAATGACTCAATTAGTTTGCTATGAAAAAAATAAAGAAGAGAAAAAAGGTTTTGCAATGGGAATTTTTCAAGCTGTTTCTGCAAGCAGTAGGGTCATTGGCCCAAGTATTGGCGGGGTCATATATTATCATTTTGGTGGTGATATATTGTGGTCTATTAGTTTGGTGATTGGGATAATATGTTTTTTTATCTGCTATTCTTTTAAGGATTATGATGATCCTTTAATTAACCCGAGTTCGGAGTTTCTAAGCTGTCATTCCCGCGAAGGCGGGAATTCATTCAGCTAATTTCTGGAACCCCTAATAATTTAATCACTGAACGATGTCGAGTATGCCAAACTGGATAATGATGAAACATAACAAGTATGGTCATTATTTCACTCAAAGCCAATTGGCAAGCAGGACCACGAGGGCTTTTGATGGGTCCGGACAATCATTTATGTTGGGTATAGTGATCTCTTTCCTTGCAAAATTAATCCATATCACAAAAAATATGTATCAGCTGGTCTGCAACATCCATGCAACCATTCCTGACTGACTCGTAGACATTTTGCATCATTGCACATCCGCTTTTTTATTTCAGCATCAGTATTTTTTGCTGAATGGATTCCCGCCTTCGCGGAATGACACATTAGAAACTCCGAACTCGGGTTTTAATTAGATATTTTAACGTCAGTATTGCCTAAGCGAATTATAACTCATTGAAATATTGAGATAACGGTTCCAACGTGCTGTAATAGCGCGGTTTTTGACTAGAAAACCAGGAACCGTTATGGATGACACTTTATTAATTTT
>JAKBCU010000079.1 GCA_021807565.1 Pseudomonadota bacterium
AAACTTACCACATTGTTAACACACAACTTTCGGGTTATGGGCGCACCTTAAAAACAACAAGTGGAAACACTCTGTTGTCATTTATTCCATTTTCTTCGTTCGCGCCTTGTGCTGGTGGTGCCCGAATGACTGATGACGCCGGCACCAGCGCCAAAGGTTCTCGTCTGTTAACGGCTCTCTAAACCTGCGTGAAAATGGCGCAGCCAAAGAATCACCCAAAAATTATTTTTAAATAAATAATGGGCAAATAGATAAAATAATCTAAAATGAAAGGGACCAATGAAACCCACTTGATATCGTTAGTGATTTGTTGGTCCCCACGATATCAAAACCATTTTGGTCCCTTGATAAGGGCATATCACGTGATCAGATAAATGCCAGGTTTCATTAGCAAAGGACTGCTTATGAAGCCTACAGCTAGACTATTTCAATGTGCCCTTTGTCATGCTCAAGCGATAATTTGCTCTAAATGTGATCATGGGCAAATTTATTGTAGTGATAGTTGTTCAGCCTTAGCACGACAACAATCATTAAGAGCTGCTGGAAAACGTTATCAAGCGACTGTCAATGGTAAACGCAATCATGCTGCCCGCCAAGCTCGCTATGAGATGAAAGTAAAAACTAATATGACGCATCAGGGTTCACCTTCAGTGTATCAATGTGTTTCAATGCAACAGCTTGAAAATTATGCTAAAAAACCAGAAAACGACCATGAGAAAGTGTTATTAATCTGCTGTTATTGTCATCAGCCTGTTTCCTCATGGCTTCGTAGAGATTTTTTACAACGAAGAAGCAATAAAAAAACCTTCCAATTGCAAGCTAATCCTCAGGCACCATAAATATTCACCAAATAAAAGGAGGAATCAATGAAAATATCTGAAGAATTAAGAGCAAAAATATTACGCTATCATTATGTAGAACAGTGGCCTGTTGGCACGATTTCGAGTCAATTTGGCGTGCACCATAGTACGATTAAACGTGTTCTAGCCGAAACCGGTGTGTCTAAAAAAGAGTTATTGGTGCAAGGATCAATCATTGAACCTTTTTTACCTTATATTTTGGAACAGTTAGAGCTACATCCTAAACTGACTGCAAAACGTCTTTATCATATGGTCAAAGAGAGAGGTTATCCTGGTGGTTCAGACCATTTCCGTCATCTTGTGTCACTCTATCGACCTCGCAGCTCAGCTGAAGCTTTTCTTCGATTGAGAACATTACCCGGGGAACAAGCACAAGTAGACTGGGGTTCCTTTGGTACGATGACCATTGGAAAGGCAAAGCGGCCTCTAACGGCATTTGTCATAATTTTGAGTTACTCCAGGAAAATTTATTTAAAGTTTTTCCTCAATCAACGCGTGGAAAATTTTCTCAGAGGACATGAAGGTGCTTTTCATGCATTTAATGGTATTCCAAGAGTTTTGCAGTATGACAATCTATTATGTTGAGCTCCACATAATAGGTTTTATGTGGAGCATTTCATTATGTGGATTTTATTAGCCACAACAGCCTTATGATGCTTGATATGTCTCATTTCATTCTAAAATTACTTCACATAATAAAGTGAGTAATTTCTGCCATCTTTACTATAGAAGTTTAATTTCTATAGAAGGGATGATATGTCTATTAAAAAACACAGCAAATCCGCATTAATGATGGAATACATCAGTTTTATGCGTGGTTATCAATGTTTATCTGAGGATACAATTTTTCTTCGGAAAAAATTTGTCGAACCATTCCTTATACATCTTGATAAAGCATCTCAGCTATCAAATCTCAGTAGATTAGCCGCAAGTACAATTCACGATTATATTATCGCTGTTGCTCAACCATTGAAACGAGCAAGTAAAAAGCATTTATCTTCGTCGATTCGTAGCTTTCTTAAATTTGCTCATATTAAAGGATATCTAGCAAAAAATTTGATAGAAGCCGTTCCAGTTATCACAACACGAAAATTGGATCGATTACCCCAAGGTATTGCTTGGAGTGAGGCTCAAAAACTTCTGACTATGCCTGATAGAAGTACGGCATTTGGGCGACGTGATTACGCGGTGCTACAGTTGTTAGTCAGTTATGGTGTTCGAATCGGGCAGGTGACCACATTGAAATTGCAAGATATTCATTGGCAAGAAGGCATCATTTGTTTTCCAACCTGCAAACACAGCAATCATCTATGTTTACCGCTAAATACAAGTGTTGCAAGAGCATTATTTGATTACATTAAGAAAGATCGCGGAGAACTTGATTTTGATGAGATTTTTCTCACTATTAGGGAACCGCGTCACCCACTGAGTGAGTACAACCATTATTACTCATGTTTAAAAAAATACTATGATGCAGCGCACATAGATGTTCACTCTAAAGGAGCGCGATCTATTCGTCATGCATTTGCGACTCATCTGGTTGAACAAAAAATACCGTTCAAGATCATCGCAGATTTGCTCGGTCACCGCTCTATTGAAAATACTTTTATATACACAAAAGTTAATGTATCGCAATTACGAGAGCTGGCTCGTCCATGGCCGGAGGTGATGCTATGAAAAAGCAACGATTCACAGGTCCAATGGGATCATGGATGAACAAACATCTAGCGTTAAGAAGATCATTAGGTTTCATATATAAAGCAGCTGAATATAACCTAGATGAATTTGATCAATATTTAAATAAGAATTTTCCACAGTGCAAAACCATCTCTCGTGAAATGGTCGTAGGATTTCTTGATTCAAAACCATTAAACAAACCAAAAACACGATCACAACATATCAGTAGCTTACGACAATTCTGCCGGTTTATGTTTCAACTAGATACAGCCACCTATATCCCAGAAAAAGGGTTACAAAAGCACGCAACATCTCAAATAAAGCCACATATCTTTACTGAAGGTAACTGCTCATACCCATATGCCGCTACGCGTCAAATGGGCATGAGAGGATCACCTATTCAGCGATATCACCAGATAAGGCCATATTGATAGCAATTAAAGGATTAACGCCACGATTTTTCATGGTTTGTAAATAACTGGAGATACGGCAATAAGCCTGTGCATATTCAAGTGTTCGAAAGCACCCCGATACTTTTTGCTTAACCTTAGCCATTCTAAGGTCCTGTTCTGCGCGATTATTTGTAAACGGAACATGGGGCAGTTGTGCAAACAATAAGACGGACTTTGCAAACTTACTGAGCCTTTCCCAAAGATTATGGGCATCTGATTTAGCAAGACGGCCACGTCGTTTATCCGTTTTTCTTGGGATCTCAGGCATTTCCTTTTCTCCTGCGGCAAGAATATCGTTATAGATGCGTTGAAGTTTCAAAAACTCTTTTTCAGTGAGGCATTTTTCTTTTCGCATCGAGACAATTTTACAGACTCGCTTTAGTAGACGTTTCATTTTTTTAGCCCAGCGATATCCATTCGAGTCAATGATAAACGTCAACTCCCTCAAAAGATGAGAGCCGCACAAACCATGGTTCAAATGATCATAGGATAAATAAGATGCCCAGCAATCATGAATAATTACACCACCATAATGCGGAATAATCCCGATCTCATCCATCGCTTCTTTTCCACGCTTAAGATGGATCATTTTTAAAGTCAGTTCACCGGCAGAATAAACGTGGATCCAGTGATTTTTCTTGTTCACTCGCATCGATGTTTCGTCCGTATGCATACAGGATGATGTCAGTAACTGAAGCATGATTCTTTTTTCCCAATTTTCCAAAGCACCATGTAGACGCATCACGTAGTTCAGTAAGGTTGCCTCTGAAATGGTTCGACCGATTAAGGCCTCCATCATTTCAACCACTCGATTCAATGCCACCATTTGCGCAACAATGAGTTGAATAACATATGCTTTAACGCCATTCCCATATTGCAGGATACCGGCCATATCTTTGGGAAAGGCTGCCTTAACCGTTGTTTTGCATGATTGGCATTGTTTGACTTCAGCGTCAAAATGCTCCTCTGTTTTTTCAAACACAATATCAATTTTGGTACGACGTTCTATGTGACTACAAGGCGTATTGGTTAAATCTTCTCCGCAGATATTGCATGTTGTTACAGGTAATAAGGTGACTGTCTCGATAGTCCTTGTATTCCCAGAAACCGTGATTTCTTTTTCGGTATTATCCTTGGGATCGAGTTTTCCCTTATTTTTATTCGTCGACGATTCATCAGGTGTCGTTTGCGATGGGGGAATACTCGAATTATTTGAGGTCTTCTTCGTATTTTTTTCCATGAAGACACTCAGAATGATATTGAAAAGCATCATGAGCGTATTAAACAGCGTTGCTACCTCAGCAGAGACTGTTCCTGATTTCACTTGCTCATCAAAATTCGCTTTAATTTTATCGAATTCAGCTCGAATCGATTGCTTATCAATGCTGGCCATCAAAAATTATGGGTTGATTATCAATAACAGCATTGTAACATGGGTTTTTTAGGCCTCTTGGCATCTCCTACAAGCAATGAAACGCTCTACTTACAGCAAAAAATTCAAAATTAATCGATTTTGATCTCTATCGATCTAAAAAGGCCCTTCTACAGCGATTTTTTATGACAGTAGAAAATTTCGAACATTGATGCCAAAAAGTAGTGTCAATAGTTTTAGAAAAAAATTATCTCATGCCCATGTGACGCGTAGCGGCATATGGGTATGAGCAGTTACAAGTAATCTTTCTAAATAATATCTTCCTTCATAAAATCCACTTTGATTGATTAGAGCTCGAATTTCTTCTGATTGCTTTAGGGCAGTCATATTTAAACCACACTGAGAAATATTTGCATTAAAAATGCGACTATAACTCATAAAAGGGAAGATGTTAATAAATATTTACAAATAAAATTTACAAACTGTGCGAAATAAAAAAATGAGCGCATATAAGCGTCATTAAGTTGCGGGGCGTTCTTTTACCTTATTGAATAAAAAATGACGACACAGGCATCGAGTAACTTATTTTCATCAAAAAGTGCACTTTTATTACAAGAATTTACATCTCGGACAATTCAATGAGTTTTTGTAACTGCTTACCCCTCCGCTCCCTAACGGTCGCGGCTCAGTTTCCTCAGTAATTTGCAGGTTCAAAGAAATCCGAGCCGCGACCGTTAGGGAGCGGAGGGGTAAGCAGTTAAGAGTTTTTTCAATTTCTTAAAAACCAGGAACGCTCATGGGCATGTTAGGCTCCGTGTTTTTTGTTCCATACGGAGTCTGAATTTAGAAAAATGTGGAGATTAGGTTGCATAAAGGCGCAACCCAACCTAATTCATCTTTAATCTTGTCGTTTCATTGCCTCGAAAAATTCAGCATTTGTTTTATGATTTTTCATTCGCTCCAACAGAAACTCAATTGCATCTGACTCATCCATTGACTGAAGAATTTTACGAAGAATCCAGGTTCTCTGTAATTCTTCTGGTGTAAATAACAAATCTTCACGACGAGTTCCAGAACGATTAATATTAATAGCTGGAAAGACTCGACGCTCAGCAATATGCCGGCTCAAGTGAATTTCCATATTCCCTGTGCCTTTAAATTCTTCATAAATCACTTCATCCATTTTTGAGCCAGTATCAACTAAAGCGGTGGCAATAATCGTTAAACTACCACCTTCCTCAATATTACGTGCCGCACCATAAAGACGTTTCGGTCGTTGCAGTGCATTCGCATCCACACCTCCGCTCAACACCTTTCCAGAAGAGGGAGAAACGGTATTATAAGCACGAGCGAGGCGGGTAATCGAATCAAGCAAAACAACCACGTCGCGTTTATGTTCAACCAAGCGCTTGGCTTTTTCGATGACCATTTCAGCAACTTGCACATGACGTTCTGCGGGTTCATCAAAAGTACTCGCCAACACCTCACCTCGAACAGACCGTTGCATTTCAGTCACTTCCTCAGGCCGCTCATCAATCAATAACACGATGAGATAACAATCAGGATAATTCTTTTCAATCGAGTGCGCGAGATTTTGCAACATGACGGTTTTACCCGCTTTAGG
>JAKBCU010000016.1 GCA_021807565.1 Pseudomonadota bacterium
CGATCTAGCGGATTATTGTCCGTCGCACCCGGATCGGTCGCTTTCAATCGGTTCGGGTCAGTATACATGCCCATGACTTTTCGCGAAATCGTATCCGGGTCATCGCTTAATAAAATAGCATTATTCAGCGATTTTGACATCTTCAATAAATTTCCTTCCGCATTAGGCGCTCCTAAGCCCACTAAACGACGGGATCGACCTAGTTTCACATCGACTATGGGGAATAACCCACCCTTGGCAAGATAGTCTTTATCGGCTGTATGCGGATCCACTCCACAATACAGTTGATTGAAACGTCTTGCTACTTCGCGTGTCATTTCAATATGGGGAACTTGATCTTCACCCACTGGCACAATATCGGGGCGGAATGCAAGAATATCGGCTACTTGACCCACAGGATACAGTAAAAAACCGAATGAATAGTTATCGCCTAACCCTTTATCTCGAATTTCATCTTTAATCGTTGGATTGCGCATTAAACGGGGATAGGAAATCAACATACTAAAAAAAAACGTCAATTCCGCAATGGTTGGAATTTCAGATTGCAAAAACATCGCGCTACGGTGAGGGTCGATACCTGCTGCCAAATAATCGGTTGCGATATCGATCACACTTTGATGAATGTCCTCAGGATAGTCTGCCCGTGTCGTAAATGCATGCACATTCGCAATAATAAAATAACAATCGTATTGATCTTGTAACGCCAAACGATTTTCAATCGATCCCACCCAGTGTCCTAAGTGCAAACGACCGGTGGGTGTATCACCAGTTAATAATCGCGGTTTTGATATCGCTGTCATCACATCGCCCCCTTTTCTGTGCGTAATACTAAATGATAAGCCACTTGACCTGCTTGGTTCTGTTTGATCAATTGCCAATTTGACGGCAATTGTTGCTCGGTTATAGGCTGATCTGCTTCCAAGTAAAGATAGGCTTCTCTGGCCAGCAGTTGCTTTTCTTCCAAATAAAAACAGACAGGCAGTAATACCTTAGCTTGGTAAGGTGGGTCAAGAAAAACAATATCAAAAGGTTTAGCCGGTACCTTGAGCTGAGCGGGCAGAGTCGCGCGATAAATTTCTGCTTGGCTAGTTTGTAATACGATCGATTCTTGCTGTAATAAGGTAATCACCGCAGCAGAAGCATCCGTCATGACAACACCGGCCGCGCCGCGTGATAACGCTTCAAAACCTAACACTCCGCTACCAGCAAAAGCATCCAAACATTGCGCGCCTTGAATCACCGGCATCAACCAATTAAACAGCGTTTCCCGCACTCGGTCGGGTGTAGGGCGTAATCCCGGCAGGTCAGGCACTTTTAATTTTCTGCCGCGCAGGCGTCCACCAATGATTCGTACTATACCTTCTGCCAACGTTATTCCTCATGAAAGACTCACTATCAAATAAGAGAGTATGTTACCATTAAAGCGGTTCGAGTTTGCATTGCGGAAACACAGAATGTTTAATATCTTAAAATCAAAAAAAACGCCTGAAGCTAAGACAGCCGCTGAAACTGACAACAAGGGATTTTTTTCACGTCTTAAAACGAGTTTAGCCAAAACCCGCGCTCATCTTACCAGTGGCATTGCCACACTGTTTTTGGGCAAAAAGAAACTCGATAGCGACATGGTAGATTTAATCGAAACCCAATTATTACGTGCCGATGTAGGGGTAGAAGCGACCCAACAACTCATTCAACATCTTACCCAAAAACTGGCTCGTAATGAACTGGATGATACCGATGCCGCTTTGCAATGCTTAAAAGAAGACATGCAGGCCATTCTAACTCCTTGTGAAAGAGAGCTCACCTTAACGGAAACGAAAACACCTTTTGTGATCGTCGTGGTAGGAATTAATGGATCGGGTAAAACAACGACGATCGGTAAATTAGCACATTATTTACAAGCGACTGGCAAAAAAGTCATGTTAGCCGCCGGTGATACCTATCGCGCTGCTGCTATTGAACAATTACAAATTTGGGGGACACGTAATCACATTCCTGTCGTGGCACAACAACCAGGCTCAGACACAGCGGCTGTCATTTATGATGCCACTGAATCTGCTAAAGCGCACGGCATCGATGTCTTAATTGCAGATACGGCAGGTCGATTACATACTCAAACCGGTTTAATGGAAGAATTAAAAAAAGTCAAAAGAGCATTGGCAAAAATTGATCCTGCTGCACCGCATGAAACGTTATTAATATTGGATGCCAGCATTGGTCAAAATGCATTGAATCAAGCGAAACAATTTCACGAGGCCATGGCTGTGACGGGTATTGTATTAACCAAATTAGATGGCACAGCGAAGGGTGGTATTATTTTTGCTATTGCTAAACAGCTTGCTATTCCGATTCGTTTTATTGGCGTCGGCGAAGGAATAGAGGACCTTAGACCCTTTCATGCGGAGGAATTTATCTCAGCTCTATTTGAACCATGAATATTACGTTAAGACACGTTAGCAAACGCTATCCCAATGGGTATCTTGCCTTAGATAATGTCAATTTTGAATTGACAGCAGGTGAATTTGCTTTTTTGACAGGCCATTCGGGCGCTGGAAAAAGTACATTGCTCAAATTAATAGCAGGTATTGAATTCGCTAATCAAGGTCAAATCCGCGTTGGAAACTATGATGTAACCACCCTGAAATCTCGACACATTCCTTTTCTGCGTAGACAAATCGGTATCATTTTACAAACACCCAATTTATTAATGGACAGGCCTGTCTTTGA
Source organism: Pseudomonadota bacterium (assembly GCA_021807565.1). Classification (GTDB taxonomy): domain Bacteria; phylum Pseudomonadota; class Gammaproteobacteria; order DSM-16500; family DSM-16500; genus JAKBCU01. The sequence continues at coordinate 2,728 of JAKBCU010000016.1, forward strand.
TAATATTGCATTGCCCATGGTCATTGCCAATGCATCCTATCGAGAAATTCAAAGCCGAGTACGTGCCATGTTAGCTAAAGTCGATTTACAACATAAAGAAAAATGCTACCCTTATGAATTATCTACTGGTGAACAACAACGTGTTTCTATTGCGCGCGCCATCATTAATAAGCCCTCGTTATTATTAGCCGATGAACCCACGGGTAATTTAGACCCTAAGTTAGCGGCAGAAATGATGCACTTATTCCAACAATTTAATGATCTTGGCATGAGTATTTTGATTGCCAGCCATGATTTGGCATTAATCAATCAATGTCATCATCGAATATTGACATTAACTCAAGGAACCGTATGCACCGATGGTTAACCTGGCAGGTACAAGCTGCTTTGAACAGTTTAGGTAAACTCATTCGCTCTCCGTTCGTCACTCTGATGACCTGTTCAGTCATCGGCGTTGCGTTAGCATTGCCCGCCTTATTCTTTGTCGCATTACAGCATGCGGATGTCATCCATGATCCGCTACAACAATCCGTGCAATTAACCTTGTACCTTAAAAAAAATACCACAGACGTGGCGGCAATGAGTTTGGCGCATGAAATAGAAAAAAGAACGGATGTGAAAACCGTACAACCGATCTCACCGACTGCGGGTTACAAAGAATTGCAACAACAAATGGGCTTGGATGATGCCACTACCAAACTCTTAGGAAATCCATTACCCTGGGCTATCATTGTCACTCCTGCGGCGAATTATCAAAATCCAGCCGAACTCAATCAATTAAGCCAGTCACTAAAACAATTTCAATCCGTCGATAGTATCCAGCTAGATAGGATATGGGCAGAACAGATGGCAACACTCATTCGCTTGGCACATCGTATCACAGAAGCGTTATCTGTACTGTTAGCGGCTGCCGTATTATTGATTATCAATAACAGCATTCGTTCTGCGACAGAACACCACCAAGAAGAAATCAAGCTCATTCAACTGATTGGCGGAACACCCGGTTTTATTCGTCGTCCTTTTTTATATACTGGCATCATTTATGGTGTTGCTGGTGCTGTGATTGCTTGGTTACTCGTCACGTTATTCGTGTTCGTGCTGCAAGAACCCATACAACACTTAGCATCACTCTATGACAGTGACTTTCATCTGCATGGCATGAACATGTCACAGTTTCTGATTTTGTTACTAGTCAGCAGCGGGTTAGGTTTTCTAGGGTCTTTCCTCGCGGTGGCCAGGAAACTTTCGGGATAGTGCAGATTCTCGCATTGTCTATGTCCAATGAGGACATAGACAACCGATACATTGACTGAGTTAACTTAACATTTTTTATTGGGCGTGGGTTCACGAACAATGGTAGCATACTCGCTTTCGTGTGGAGAGGATGCATCACCCCGTTTTCCTTCTCCTGACCAAAATCGATATCCATTGCTCTCTTGACGACGATTCGCATTAAGTGAAATGGTGTCATCTTTCGTTTCCAAAGCACCTAAACGCATATAGTCAGCTACCCTATCATACGCATTATCAGCAAGAGCATAACCTCCTCTGATTTCGCTAGATGCACCCGTCGCATCAGCGCTTGCTTGGTGTTCTTCAACGGCTCGACGAACATAGGAAACAATATAAGAAGCCATCTGTGCTGGCTGCACTTTTTCTTCCTGTGCACGGTGGTATCCTGCGTCTAACAATTGCGTTTCTAATAGTTTAGTATCCATACGGCTAAAGACCGATTCAAGGAACAACCTAGGATCATCACGCAACCCACTGCAGGTTCCTCCGGTGAGCGAGGCGATATCTTGACATGCTTTTTTCGCGTGGAGATCTTCCCCTACGATCAATGTATTGATATTGCTGGTTTTACCCGCAATCACCGCTTCTGTTAACCAAAAAAGTGAATTCGGAATAGCACGCGTCAGATAAGAATCATAAGATTGAGTATTGTCCCGTGGGTCGATAAATCGGTGCGGTGCTGCATCGGTTACCAAAAAAATCGTAGACACAGCACCTGGCCGATGTTTAAGTTGATTCAACTGAAATAATCCCGCTTCCCAAGCTTCCGCCATGTCACCGCCGCCTGATGCGACTAGGTTCGCCAAAAACGATTCCGCTTGGTGAGGCGACGATAATGGCAGTATGTCACAAAGTGACGCATCGCTATAATCCCTAAATCCAATGACAGCTACGTTAATATCTGCCCCTGGATAACGATCCTGCACTTTTTTAATGATGTCTTTTAACGTGGTTTTTGCCGCATCAATATAGGGTTGCATTGAGCCGGTAGCATCTAAGAGAAAAATGAGATCAATGGGTCTGTTTGTCATCGTTGCCGACGCTGGTTTGGTTTCTACGACGGACGGGGTCGAAGCGATCGTTTGAGGTATGACTTCACGAGCAGGAACCCTCTGACTACTTAGCTCTTGAATAGGGACTATCTCCTGTCTTCGAGCAAACTGATGTTCAAACGCAAGAATGGCTTCGGCATCAATAAAAATACGCTGATAGGTGACATTTGCTCCGGTTCGTCCAATGGGATAAATACATTGCTCTAACCGGTCTTGACTGACTGCAGGAAATTCGGTAGCAAACTGAGCTCGACAGGCGTTCAATTGAGCAAACATTTGTTCAATTGAAATGCGCTCCGACTGAAAACCGCGCATAGGCAAGTGCTGATTACTGCAAACCCCTGTTCGCCAAGTCAGGCCCAGTGGTTGAAGCGTGGGTTTTAACGCTTCATATTTTTGTTGCGCAGCCTCTATCGTTCGAAAATCAATAAAAATACGGCCATCAATTAGCCGTTTCTCACTGTTATAAAACCTGACCGTATTGGCCAAATCCTCGTCTGACAAAAAAGGTAGTTTGCTTTTTAATGCATTGCGTAGTTTATCGACATTGGCTTGTTGCATCTCTTGCAACTTCATTAACCACTTTGTGACTAACTCTGCCTTACCGGGAAAACTCAGTGACGCAGAACCAAATAATTCAGCACTGATGGCATAAATCGCTTTGTCTTCTAATACAATTCGAGCAGAACGTGCACCTTGTGGTGTTTCTCCTTCTTCGCAAGCCGCTGCGTTTTGACCGCTCAGTTCCCAATTCAAATCGTTCAGTTCAACACATAATGCTTTTGCTTGTTCTATATAATTATTAGGCATGAAAATGACCTTATTCGTTGAAATAAAAAATAAAAAAATACAAAAAATCTGCCTTGCATGGTAAAAAACTATTCTTAACGAAATATTAAAACGTGGTATTCAGATGTATCTTCGTCAGGGCAATTTTACAAATCCACCTTATGCAGTGTATACTTTTAAGCGCAAAAATCACTAGTACTCAAGAAATGGACACGAGAGGTACAAAAAATGAACACGACTAGCTTACAGACATTCGATATTCGCCTGCCGATTGGCAGCATTGAGGCTTATGTGAATTATGTGAAGCAAATCCCACTCTTAAGCCAAGCAGAAGAATATGATCTAGCCACGAGATTGCAAAAAAATAATGAGTTAACAGCGGCGAAACAGCTGGTTTTAGCCCATTTGCGTTATGTGGTTCGTGTAGCCAAAGGCTATCAAGGCTATGGCTTACCTTTAAATGATCTGATCCAAGAAGGCAATATCGGCCTGATGAAAGCAGTCAAACGTTTCAATCCTGAAGTCGGCGTCAGATTAGTGACGTTTGCCATGCACTGGATTAAGGCCGAGATTCATGAGTTTGTATTACGCAACTGGCGTATTGTCAAAGTCGCCACGACCAAAGCTCAACGTAAATTATTTTTTAATCTGCGCAACATGAAAAAACACTTAGGTTGGCTCACCCAAGAAGAACTGGCTGAAGTGTCTCACGATTTACGCGTTAAACCCGATACGGTGCGTGAAATGGAACTGCGTTTAAATAGTATGGATTTGGCATTTGATGGTCATAGCGATGATGAAGAAGATCATGCCTTTGCGCCAGCCGGTTATCTTGAAGATCACCGTTACAATCCCGCTCATGAGTTGGAAAACACTAATTGGTCCGATCAATCCCAAAGTGCATTGCAAATAGCTTTTGAAAGATTAGATGACCGCAGCAAAGCCATTTTACAAGCGCGTTGGTTAGCAGAGGATAAAAAAACCTTGCAGGATTTAGCCGATCACTATGCTGTCTCTGCTGAGCGTATCCGTCAGCTCGAAAAAAATGCCATGCAAAAATTGCGTAGCGAAATGGAACATATGGCAGAATGACCCTGCTCACCGAGCCTGTGACAGACACTGACGTTGCACTTTTCCGAAATTCGCACTGAGAGGATTCTAAGCCACTTGCGCACCGGCCTTGATTTCGGCGGCTTCATTCACTAAAGCAATCCGCACTGCTTCCAATTTCGGCATTTTAGCGCCCCGTAAGACCTCATACACCTCTGCTAACTTCATCAATTTATCTGCTTTGGATAATTTTTGAGCAGAATTGCTTTCTGGGATTTCTCGGATTTCTCTCAGTGTTCTAGCAATTTCTTCCCAGTTAAAAGCCACAGTAATACCACGCGGGGTAGTGCGTCTTTTGGCTGCATCGGCGGCAATCAAAGGCTTTTCAGCAGCATCCAACACGGCTGCCTTAAAACGCTCAGCGCCCTCCATCAAAGCATCCAATCGCTGCTCTAGGGTCCCCGAAGAGACATCATCTTCATGAGGATAAAATGTCACACTCACCTACCCCTCCCCCCCCCCTTTTTTTAATTTGGGTAAAAAATAATCGATCTACTGCCTCCCTCTCTTCATATTATAGGCCTTCTTTTTTATCATTTCTGTACAAAATAAAACCTTTTTAGCCAAAATCAGTCTGCTTTAGTCTATCTAAGCAACGATAGGTTAATGCTTCAGCAACGTCGGCGGTCAGAATATTGGGGTGATCCGCCAAGTCGGCTATGGTCCTGGCTAGCTTAACAATACGATGATAGGCACGCGCTGATAACTGAAACTTATTCATGACGGTTGCAAGCAATTGTTTTGACTGAGCCTCCATGAGACACGCTTTGTGTAATTCTACTCCCGCCAGTGACTGATTCAATTTTCCTTGCCTATCATATTGCCGTTGTCTAGCTGATACCACTCTTGTTTTTACGATTGCCGTTTCTGATGGGCCCTCAACGGCATCGGAGGATAATAGGTCAGGCGGCACAGAAGGAACCTCGACCTGCATATCCATTCTATCGAGTAAGGGGCCTGACAACTTAGTTAAATAACGCCGAATTTGATCCTCGCTACAACGGCACCCTCCCCGAGCGCTCCCAAACAATCCGCAAGGACAGGGATTCATGGCAGCAATCAGTTGAAATTCTGCCGGAAAAATGGCTTGGCAAGCGGCACGAGAAATCGTAATTTTGCCAGATTCCAACGGCTCACGCAGGCATTCTAACACTTGTCGATTAAACTCAAGTAGCTCATCCAAAAACAAAACACCGTGATGAGCCAATGAAATTTCCCCCGGGCGCGGCGGCCGCCCACCCCCGACTAAGGCGACACCAGAACTGGTGTGATGCGGCGCACGAAAGGGGATATGATGCCATTTTTGGTGATCAAATCCTGCGCTGCTGACCGATGCAATGGATGCCACCTCCAACAACTGCTGATCCGTTAAAGCAGGCAATAGACCTGGCAAGCGACTAGCTAACATGGTTTTCCCCGTGCCGGGTGGACCAATCAATAACATACTATGCTTACCCGCTGCCGCAATTTCTAATGCACGTTTAGCATGTGCTTGGCCGCGTATATCAGACAAATCCAACTCACTCCTGGAGGGTATCACCCTCTCGGCTTCACAACGAGGTAACACTCGTTCATTTTTAATATGAGCACACACATCCAATAAATGTTTCGCTGCAAATACATCGGCTTGTTTGACTAAAGCGGCTTCATTTTTATTGCTAAAAGGTACAATTAACTGACGACCTGTTTGACTCACTGCTAAGGCAAGCGCAAAAACACCGCGCACTGAACGAAGCTCGCCTGACAAAGCCAATTCACCAACCCATTCACATTGACTTAATTTTTCCATAGGAATTTGTCCTGATGCAGCCAATATACCGAGCGCAATCGGCAAATCAAAACGTCCCCCTTCTTTGGGCAAATCAGCGGGCGCTAAGTTAATGGTCATGCGACGTGCGGGAAACTCAAAATGGGTATTTAATAGTGCGCTGCGCACGCGATCTTTACTTTCTTTAACCGCAGTCTCCGGCAAACCCACTATATGCAGCCCAGGCATACCTCGAGAAATATGGGCTTCGACGGTAACCAGAGGCGCGGCCAAACCAGCGTTTGCTCGACTATATACAATTGCGAGTGCCATACGATTGTTTCCTATAAAAATAATGGTAAAACCGCTAAAATAAGGGTGGTGTGTCAATTGACATCATAGTGCTCAACAAAGGGAAAATAGCCAACGGACAAGAGATGACAAAGGAGAAAAAATGGAAACGAGCCTAACGAAGACAAAACATTTCTTTGCTGAGTTAGTCCAAGCAGCAGGTATCACAATCAATGGCAACAACCCTTGGGATATCCAAATCCACCATCCTGCATTTTATGATCGGATCCTACAAGAAAATTCCATAGGATTGGGTGAATCTTACATGGATCATTGGTGGGATTGCAATAAGCTGGATGAATTTTTTTATCGTTTATTACGCGCCAACTTAGATTCAAAAACCAAACCCAATGCACGGCTGCTCATTAAATTAATGTTAGCACGCTTCATTAATTTTCAAACCAAATATAAGTCGCTGCGCGTTGGCAAACAACATTATGATATAGGAAATTCACTTTTTGAACGCATGTTAGATCATCGGTTAAATTATACTTGTGGCTATTGGAAAAATGCCGCAGATTTAGAGACGGCCCAATTGGCTAAATTAAAATTAGTATGTGATAAATTAGCATTACAGCCTGGCATGCGCGTATTAGATATTGGTTGCGGGTGGGGATCTTTTGCAAAATATGCCGCGATTCAATATGGTGTCAGCGTCGTTGGGGTCACTATTTCTGAACAACAATGTCTTTATGCTAAAGAATCTTGTCAAGGATTGCCAATTGAAATTCGTTTCCAAGATTATCGTGACGTTCAGGGCACATTTGATCGCATTGTATCGCTTGGCATGTTTGAGCACGTAGGGCATTTGAATTACTGTCACTTTATGACACTGGTTCATCGTTGCTTAGCTGAAGAGGGTTTATTTTTATTGCATACGATTGGCTCCAATAAAACCTTATTCAAAGCAGATGAATGGATTTCAAAATACATTTTTCCCTCCGGTATGCTGCCCTCCATTAGCCAAATTGGAAAATCAATCGAAGGCTTATTTATTATGGAAGATTGGCATAATTTCGGTGCCGATTATGATAAAACCTTAATGGCTTGGCATCAGAACTTTAATCAACATTGGGAAGAAATAAAAATCCATTACGACGATCGTTTTTTTCGTATGTGGAATTATTATTTATTACAATGCGCAGGGGGATTTCGCTCAAGGTCAATGCAATTATGGCAAATTGTACTTTCTAAAAAAGGGATATTGGGTGGCTATCAATCCATTCGTTAACCCATAACCAATCTGCCTGCGTTCCAATATTATACCAAAGACCTTGGTAAACCTCGCCCGATACGCTATGTTGGGAAATGGCTTTTTTTAATAGATCTCCCAAACGAAAATGGTTTGGCTGACAACCCCGAAATAAGTCGGGATGATACATACCTATATTCGCAAAGGTTAGCATAGGGCCGCCTGATAAATAGAGTTGGTTATTCCGTAACACAAAATCCCCTTCGGGATGATACGTCGGGTTGTTCACGAGTATGAGATGCGCCAATCCAGTAAATGGCGAAAATAATCGCGACAGAGGATAATCGCTGATGACATCACTGCTTAATACGACAAAAGGTTTCTGTTCGAAAAAAGACAAGACATTGACAATACCTCCACCTGTTTCTAATGCCACCTCCTCTTCTGAATACAAAAACGTGGCGCCATAGCGACTACCATCACCTAATGCCGATTTAATTTGTTCTCCACGATAACTCACATTAATAACAATATCGGTAATGCCATATTGCACCAGCTGATAAATGGCGTACTCAATCAGATAATGTCCTGCAACAGATAACAAGGGTTTGGGTATGGATTCTGTCAATGCGCCCATCCGTTGTCCACGGCCAGCTGCTAAAATCATTCCGCGCATTGTGCTTTCACTTCAGTTAAACAGCGATGCAATGGCAAACACTCACTATAACGTTGGCTCACCGATAACAGGTATTGCAACGTACGCGGAATATATTGCAGATACTGCGGATTATCATCTCGCTGATATTTTCGTGAAAACGTGAGTAATGCTTTCATATGACGCTGCATTCCCATGAAATCAAACCACACTCTAAATTCTTCTAAGCTAACAGAGGGTAATTCTAGCCTTTGCCAAAACGTTTTTACGTTTTCATCAACAAACTGATCTGGCCAATCGATATAGCAATCACGTAGCAATGACACTAAATCATAGGTAATAGGCCCCATAAAAGCATCTTGAAAATCCAGAATGCCAAGTGTCTCGTCTGGTAACAGCATTAAATTAGCTGAGTGATAATCTCGATGCATAAAAACGCGCGGTTGTTTAGCGGCTGAGGCGGCCAAATAATCAAACACACGATTGAGTTGATGTTGCAAGGTGGTCGATGGAACCCATCCCATTTGTTTCGTCAAAAACCAATCTTGAAATAAACGTAATTCGTCCCGCATGAATTGCTCTGTGAAAACCGGCAAGGGCCACCCTGATACCTCTTGACACCGTTGTAACAAGATTAATGCATCGATTGCTAATGTGTATCGTTCTGTTTTATTGGCATGATTCAATTGATGTAAAAACAAACGATCGCCAAAATCACTGATTAACAAGAATCCTGCTAAAAAATCGCTTGCGATAATGTCCGGCGTATGGAGTTGGTGGGCGCGTAATGCATTGGCAATCGCTACAAATGGAAGACAGCTTGTCCGCTCAGAAGAGGCATCCATCACAATATAAGATTGCTCTCCTCGTCTTAAACGAAAATAACGTCTAAAACTCGCATCGCTTGGCAATGCATCCACTTCATACTCGGTGAGATGACAGCTTGCCAACCAGTGTTGTAAGGTGGATGATAATAAATTCATAACGCGTTCATTTTACCCGATTTTCCTTAAAACATGAAGCGACGCATGTCTCAATCAGAAAAGACATTAGCCTCCACCTCCTCTTTTCGATACACTTAGCGCTTTGATAGTCAAAGCCAGTTGCGCCACGATGCAGAACCTGATAAAAAACATACTTTTTCTAGCCCTGATCGGTTTCATTCCAGAATCCCTTTTGTCGTCTGCCAACCCGACTACCGTTGCTGACTCATTAGGTTGGATTGCAACTTACACTAATCGCTGTGGCGGTTATTATCTTGAGCCACCTTTCAAAGACGCGAGCAGGCTCAAAAATGGCTTGATTGAAATTCAGAGCAACCAAGTTTTGTTCGCACAACATGGGACTTCCGTCGGTGAGGGAAAAGTCACCATTTCCCGTTTAGGGCAGCAACTGATGGCAAATCAAGCCTATTTGTATCGAGACCCTGTGACGGGAAAATACAAATCGATTGAGCTCAATGATCATGTGATGCTACGCGAACCGAATAGTTTGGTCATAGCGAAACATGGCTTTTTTAATTTACAAACCCAATCTGAATCGCTGCAGGATATTTTGTATCGGACAGCTATTTATAGTAACCCCGCTAATAAGCCATTTACACCCACTCCCGAAGCGCTCGAAAAATCACATCGTGTATTTCAACTGAGCGCTTGGGGGCAGGCGGCTGAGTTTACACAAGATCAACCACACATTTACCAGCTAAAACAAGCCAGTTACAGCACCTGCCCGCCCAATGCGATAGCGTGGCAAGTCAGCGCTAAGCAAATCCGTTTAAATCAAACCACTGGGCGAGGTGTCGCAAAACACGCTATTGTTCGTGTTAAAGGTGTTCCTATTTTTTATGCGCCCTATCTTAATTTTCCAATTGATGCTCGCCGCCAAACAGGTTTCTTATGGCCTACCTTCGGCAACTCTAGTAAAACCGGTTATTATTTTCGCGCTCCTTATTACATCAATTTAGCCTCCAATGAGGATATGACATTAACCCCTGCCTATCTTTCAAAGCGCGGTCTTGAGTTAACCGATCTTTTTCGCTATCTAACGCCGACCAGTTATGGTGAAGTGTCTGCTACCCTTTTGCCTTACGATCAAACCTTTGCTGCCTTTCAAATAGCCTCGGCTGAAAAATATCAAACCGATACGAATCCTATCACGCAAGCGGAGGTCAATCGACTCGAACAAGCTAGCACGACTCGTTATTCGCTTTCCTGGAAAAATAACACACGTGCCAATGAACACTGGTCAGAACACATCGACTTGAATTATGTCAGTGATGATTATTACTTACGGGATCTCAGTAATAATTTAAACGAAGTCACGCAAAACCAATTATTGCAACTCGCTGAAGCCACTTATCAAAATCCTTATTTGAAATTCATAGGGCGGGTACAAGCCTTTCAAACCCTGCATCCTATTGAAAACAATGTGTATCAAAATCAATATAGTCGTCTTCCTCAGTTAGTGCTTTCAGGGGACTACCCGGATGCACCCGCTGGATTGGAGTATTTTATTCATAATGATCTCTCTCATTTTACGATTCGACACATGCCAGGCAGCGATCGTTTGCAACCTATTGGAACACGACTCAGTGTTCAACCCGGGCTGGCCTTACCTCTTTCATACCCTTCGTTTTATTTAATACCTCAAGTGCAATTTGCAGCAACCCAATATGAATTGAAGGATATTACCGTCGGCAATCCCACCCAACCGAGTCGTACGCTACCCATTTTTGACGTTCATGCAGGTGTCTATTTTGATAAAAATACCTCTTTATTCCATACAGCGTATCGACAAACCTTAGAGCCTCAACTGTATTACACGTATGTCCCTTATCGTGATCAAAATACAATCCCCATCTTTGATACCACAGAAAATACCCTCACGTATGATGAATTGTTTACCTACAACCGTTTTAGCGGCCTGGACCGTATCGGCGATGCCAATCAAATTAGCGTGGGGATTACCACTCGGCTCATTGATCAGCAATCTGGATTAGAAAAAGTACATCTTGGCATTGGTCAAATTTTTTATTTTGAAAATCGGCGCGTTACACTTTGCAGTAATGACAGTGTCAATTTACCTTGCAATACCACCAACTCTGCTTTTGAAAACCCTGAAAACACACAAGACAGGTCACCCTTAGCCGGCGTGATTAGCTATGCCATTAATCCTTTATGGAACGTCACAGGCAATTCGATTTGGAATCCACAAACCAACAAATTGGATAATCAAAGCATTCTATTGCATTATCAACGAGATAGCTTACGCATTGTGAACTTGGGTTATACCTTTATTCGTGATGGCGATCAATTAGTGACGAGCAGCCTGGCTGCACTCCCAACAGGCGGTTCAAACAATTTATCCCAAACGGATGCGTCTTTTTCCTGGCCTGTATCGCAGAACTGGAGTACGGTCGGCCGCTGGACACAAAACTGGAATCGCGGGCATTTTCAAAACCTATTGTATGGTTTACAATACGACAGCTGCTGTTGGGCAGTACGTTTTGTAACGGGTCGTGCTTTTACTAATTTAACCCCTAACAACACCTACCAATACAATACTCAATTTTTTATCCAATTTGCCTTAAAGGGGTTAGGCAATGTGGGCACGGGCGATCCCAGTCAATTACTCAGTAATAGTGTATCAGGCTATCAAACTCAATTTGGGCAGGATTTTTAAATGAAGAAACAAATAAAATGGATGATAAAATACGCTTTTATCGTCTCATGCACCGTACTCAGCACACTCTCAGCCGTGGCGGCAACTCATGCTGCGCAATCACTGGATCAAATTGCTGTTGTAGTCAATGAAGGTGTCATCACAGAAAGTGACGTCAATCACGCCATGAAAACCTTGACGCAAGAATTAGCTGCCAGCAACATGCCTCTTCCTCCAGAGAAACAATTACGTCAACAAGCCTTAGATCAACTGATCAACCGAAAATTGCAATTCGAGCTAGCAAAGCAAGCAGGTATCACCATATCGGATGCAGCACTCAACAAAGCGATCCAACAAATTGCCGACGGCAATCACGTCTCAGTGAAAGAACTGTATGAACGCGTTGCCACACAAGGTATTACAAAAACAGACTATCGCAAAGAAATTCGTGACGAATTGCTATTACGCACTATTCAACAACAAGAAGTGGGGCCTAAAGTCAGCATTACGCCTCAAGAAGTAGATGAGTTTATCCATTCTAACGCCTGGAAAACACCCGGAACAAAAGAATACCATTTAGAAGACATTGTCGTACCTTTACCAGAAAATCCCTCTCCCAACGCCATCGCCGCGGCGACACAACAAGCCAATGCCATCTTGATAAAATGGCGGCAAGGCGTTCGGTTCAATCAACTCACCACGGCTGCATCGAGCGATAGCAATGCATTACAAGGCGAGGATTTGGGTTGGCGCCAACTGTCAGAAATCCCGACTGCTTTCGTAAATCCAGTGATGCAACTGAAAGTCAATGAGGTATCAGAACCCATTCAAACGCCTAATGGGGTTCATATTCTTCATGTTGCTGCCATCAGAGAAATCAATCCAACCGCCTCTGTGGTCCCTCAAAAAAAACAAATGGAGCAACTGTTATTTCAACGTAAATATCAAGAAGCATCGCAAGCGTGGATTGCCAAGTTACGCAGTGAAGCAGTGATTACGATGAACCCGTAAACAGCTTACCACTCGATAAAAATCAGGAGACATATCAATGACGCCTAAACTCATGATCACTCCTGGAGAACCGGCAGGTATCGGTCCCGATATTACGATTATGCTCGCCCAACACGCTTGGCCTGCTGAACTGGTTGCTGTTTGCGATCCTAAGTTACTGATCGCCCGCGCCAGTCAACTTAAATTACGGCTTAGCTTGATTCCATTTGATCTCCATGATAAGCCATCCGCTCATTCACCCGGCACCTTGAAAATAATTCCTGTTTCATTACAAGCCCCTTGTCAAGCAGGTCAGTTAAATGTCATGAACGCATCGTATGTCCTCACGTGTCTTGAAACTGCAACGGATTACTGCCTGCAAAAAAAAGCCGATGCCTTAGTCACCGGCCCTATTCACAAAGGTATTTTAAATGATGCCGCTATTGCTTTTTCTGGACATACTGAATTTTTAGCTAATCGCTGTGGTGTAGATCAAGTCATCATGTTGTTTGTGACACCGAAAGCAAAAGTAGCGCTGGCCACTACGCATCTTGCTTTATCAAACGTACCGTCTGCGATTCAGATAGAGTCTTTAACCCGGTTGATCCGTTTATTACACAGCGAATTGCAAACTCAATTTAAGATAGCCAATCCCACTATAGTCGTATGCGGCTTAAATCCACATGCGGGTGAAAACGGATACTTAGGACGCGAAGAAGTCGATATCATCGAGCCCTGCCTTGAAAGATTACGCCATGAACAAATTCAGGTGATTGGACCATTAGCGGCTGATACGGTCTTCACGCCCAACCGCTTGAAATCGGCTGATGCGGTGCTTGCTATGTATCATGATCAAGCGCTTCCCGTTGTGAAATACATGAGTTTTGGTCACTCCGTCAATGTGACTCTCGGATTACCGTTAATCCGTACCTCCGTTGACCACGGCGTCGCGCTCGATGTTGCAGGAACTCGCAAAGCCGACGCGGCGAGCTTATCCGCTGCCTTACGGTTAGCCTTAGAGCTTTGCAATAGATGACGCAGAATCAGACTCATGTTATGATTCTGCCCAATCAGAGAGGGTGTTGGTATTCATGATAAAAGATTGGTTAGCCCGTGTGTTTTTTGTTTGTTCTGCCTTTGTTTGCTCTACGTCTTATGCAGTTAATTTAATTGAAGTGTATCAACAAGCTCTTTCAAGTGATCCCGCGTATCAACAAGCTTTTGCTCAGAAGCTGTCCAACCAAGAAGGTGTACCGATCAATTTAGCAGGACTATTACCCAGTCTTTCAGCAACCGTCGCGCCTTTTGCCTCCACTTCATTACAATCCGGTCCTGCTCGAGTGGGTTCAGATTCTCAACAGGGCTACAATATCGCGCTGACTTTGACGCAAGTATTATTCGATTTTGGCCAACTCAGCGGTTACCGAGGCGCAAAAAGAACGTCTGAACAATCCGATGCTGCTTTTAATCAAGCCACGCAAGATTTAATGATGCGAGTATCCAAAACCTACTTTAGTATTTTAGAAGATACAGATAATTTACGTTATATTGAAGCGACGCGTGATGTCTATGCCAAACAACTAGACCAAGTCAAACAACAATTTCAAGTGGGTTTAAAAACCATTACAGATGTGTATACGGCGGAGGCTTCTTATCAAAGTGCAATAGCAGACTACATTGCCGCACAAAATCAACTTGCCAATGACAAAGAAAATTTACGCGCAATGACGGGTCAACTCTATCCTTCTTTTGCTTATTTACGCGATGATTTTCCTTTAGTCAAACCGGTCCCTGCCAATGAGGAGGCGTGGGTTGAAACATCGGCTAAACAAAACTGGGGCGTGAAAGCAGCACAATTGGGCGCCGAAGCGGCAAGACAGAAAATCAAACAACAATTTGCTGGCCACTTACCCACTGTCAATCTACAAGGACAATATACTATCAACTATGCACGAAATTCAAATGGAGAGTTTGGCGTAACGCCTAATGGTTCTGCGCAATCGCATACTTCCGTTGTCACATTAAACGTCACCGTCCCTTTAGTACAAGGTGGTCTGGTCGTTGCAGAAACCAATCAAGCAAAATATAACTACCAAGTGGCCGCACAATTATTTGAAAAAAATCTGCGAGAAGCACTGAACCTGACTCGACAAAGCTATTTAGGTGTTATTTTAGGAATCAGTAAAATTAATGCTGACAAGCAAGCCATTAAATCATCGATGAGTTCCTATGAAGGAATGGAGGCCGGTTACCGTGTAGGTACTGAAATTTTAGTCAATGTATTAGATCAACGACAAAAAGTTGTGCAAGCACAACAGCAGTATGCGAGTGATCGTTATGCCTACGTCAATCATTTACTTTCCCTTAAACAAGCCGCTGGCACGCTAAGCCCCAATGATTTATTGGCTATTAATAGCTGGCTTGAAGAAACATCGGATCAGCCTGCAAAAAAAATAGGACTGCAGTCGAAGAAGACAAAAGCCTAATCGGGCACCGCCATTAACTGACGATATTTTTGCATCAACTGCTCTTGTGTCTCAGGATACTGTGGATTCAGCGGAATACAGGCAACCGGACATACGGCCACACATTGAGGTTCTGCAAAATGGCCGACGCATTCTGTACAACGTGTAGGGTCAATCTCATAAATCACTGCCCCTTGATAAATCGCTTGATTAGGACAAACGGGTTCACACACATCGCAGTTGATGCATTCGTCGGTTATCATTAACGCCATACCGTCACCTTCATACTTTACTTTTTAACTGCCGAATTTAGGTTTTAATGCATCGACCACCATCGGTGGCACAAATCGTGTCACATCACCCTTCAAGCTCGCAATTTCTCGCACAAAACTGGATGAAATAGAAGCATAATGTTCGCCTGGCATCAAAAAGATGGTTTCAATGGTTGGATCTAACTGGCGATTCATGCCGGCTAATTGAAACTCATAATCAAAATCGGAGACAGCGCGTAGTCCTCGTAAAATGACTTTTGCCTGATGTTTTTTGACAAATTGGGTTAATAGGGTAGCAAACCCTTCTACTTTGACATTAGGATAAGCACTTAATGCCTGACGGGCTAATACCACCCGTTCATCTAACGAAAACATCGGTTTTTTGTTGGTATTCGCGGCAATAGCAACCAGCACCTCATCAAAAAGATGAGCTGCCCGTGCTATCAAGTCCATATGACCCAACGTAATGGGATCGAATGTACCTGGATAAACAGCCTTATTGTTCATTTAACCCACCCCCCTGTTTATTAGTTGAATCCAGATTCATTCACTCTGTATACTAGCCGGTTAGTATACTCCTAAAATGGTACAACGTAACGACCTGAATATGGATCACCTCACTCACTATTATTTGAATGCCATGGGAATACAAGCTTGGCGTCTCAACACCCCGCTGAACCCATCCGTCCCGGCCATGACAGACGAATGGCATGCTCTCCAAATGACAGTTGCCAACTGTACCGCTTGTGATTTGTGCCAAACACGAACTCAAACGGTATTTGGCGTGGGTCATCCACAAGCCAAACTGATGTTGATTGGTGAAGCACCAGGGTTTTATGAAGACCAGCAAGGGAAACCGTTTGTAGGACGAGCTGGGCAACTGCTCAATGCCATGCTAGAATCCATTGGTCTGACTCGTGATGCTGTCTATATTGCGAATATCTTAAAATGCCGTCCACCCAACAATCGTGATCCTTTACCTGATGAAGTAGCGCATTGCACTCCCTTCTTGATGAAACAAATCGCTCTCATTAAACCCGCGCTTTTATTAGCACTGGGTCGAATCGCCGGACATTTTTTATTAGAAACCCATGCCGCATTAGGAACATTACGTGGTAAAGTACACGCTTTTGGTGAAGAAAAGATCCCTCTCATTGTGACCTATCATCCTGCTTATTTGTTACGTAACCCTGCAGACAAAAGCAAGGCATGGCAAGACTTACAAGCGGTGCATCATCACCTCTCCATTTCCAATACCCCGTCTCGCTTATCCCCTATCAAAAAACACAACTCATAGCATCATTTATTGAAATTCGAGGTTTCGCTTGACGACATCAACACTGCAATGGTTAGCCTTATCACAATTGCCCAATGTGGGTCCAGTCACGATAAAACGTTGGTTATCGCGCTTTCATCACATCAATCAGTTAATGACGGCCTCCTCACATGAGTTAAAAGAAGCAGGACTCTCCCACCAGCATATCCAAGCGTTACAGCACATTGATTGGAAAAAAACAGAAGCCTATTACCATTCAGTCAAACAAGGAGGCTGCCAACTCATCACTTGGGATGATGTCCATTATCCTCCACTGTTGCGGGAAATTCATGATCCACCTCTGCTGCTTTACGCACAAGGGAACGTTTCCTTACTGAAACAGCTACAGTTTGCGATCGTGGGTTCACGCCATCCCACATCGCTGGGTACGGATATCGCGACTCAGTTTGCTGCTGAATTATCGAGAGCCGGGTGCGTGATTACCAGCGGCCTCGCCATCGGCATTGATGCGGCCAGCCACCGAGGAGCACTCACCGCAAACGGCAAAACCATTGCCGTATTAGGGAGCGGCCTACACTATATTTATCCTCGCCAACATCAAAGCTTGGCCAAACACATTCTTTCCGAAGAGGGCGCATTACTGTCTGAATTTCCACTGCATTCACCGCCCAAGCCCGCTCATTTTCTGATACGTAATCGCATCATTAGTGGTTTAAGCGTCGGTGTCCTAGTCGTTGAAGCCGCTATGAAAAGTGGTTCATTAGTCACAGCAAGATTAGCACTCGAACAAAATCGCGAGGTATTTGCAATTCCTGGCGCGCTCTATAATCCACTGACAAAAGGGTGTCATGCCTTAATTCGTCAAGGTGCCACGTTAGTTGAAACAGTCCATGATATCTTAAGTGAATTGGAACGCTTTATTTCCTCTTCTACAGACATAACGCCTTCTCCCATAAAAGTTTCTCTTGACTTAGATCCCCTTTTGCAGCGAGTATTCACACAAATTGGTTATGAAGTAACCACGCTCGATGCGATCATGGCGGGTAGTGGATTGACGACAAGCGAAGTTTCATCCATGCTGTTAACGTTGGAACTTGAGGGTTATATACGCAGCATAACGGGTGGTTATGTGCGCATTGTAAAATAAATACATGTGGGAACTATGTTTGAAATATTAATGTTTCTTTTTGAAAATTATATGGACGGCAGCATTATCTTAAAACTCGATAATGAATCCATTATGGTTGAGCTTGAAAAAATTGGATTTGAACGTTATGCGATTAATCGCGCACTCGGTTGGTTAGATGGTCTCATCCAAGTGCAAACGGCCGTATTGGCAGGGCCTAAACTCACGCCTCACTCAATTCGTCATTACACCACGGAAGAATCCGATCGTTTATCCACAGAAGGAAGAGGTTTTCTCATGTATTTAGAACAGATCGGCATTTTAGATCCGATTACACGAGAAATTGTCATCGATCGTATCATGGCATTTGATACTAAAGAGGTTTTTTTAGGGCGCATTAAATGGGTCGTACTCATGGTCTTATTTAATCAACCTGAAAAAAAATCGGCGCTCTCGTTATTACAAGCTATGATTTTAGCTGATGCTTTCGATGTGTTACATTAAGGAAGATGTTTCATATGCCCAAGAATTTGATTATCGTAGAATCTCCTGCTAAAGCAAAAACCATTAAAAAATATCTAGGCACTGATTTTGAGGTGTTGGCTTCTTACGGTCATGTCCGTGACTTGTTACCTAAAGAAGGCGCTGTAGATCCCGCCGAGCACTTTGCGATGCGGTATGAACTGATTGAAAAAAATGCCAAACACGTAGCCGCCATTGTCTCTGCCATGAAAAAATCAGCCGCGCTGTATCTCGCCACTGACCCGGATCGCGAAGGTGAAGCCATTTCGTGGCATGTCCATGAAATTCTCAAAGAGAAAAAAGCGTTAAAAAATAAACCGACTCATCGTGTGGTTTTCCATGAAATCACGAAAACCGCGGTAAAAGCGGCTATTGAATATCCTCGTGACATTTCAATGGAATTAGTCAATGCACAACAAGCACGTCGTGCATTAGATTATTTGGTCGGATTTAATTTATCACCTTTGTTATGGCGTAAAATTCGACGCGGTTTGTCCGCGGGTCGCGTACAAAGCCCTGCCTTGCGTATGATTGTGGAGCGTGAGGAAGCCATTGAAAAATTTATCCCGCAAGAATATTGGGATATCACTGCCGCACTAAAAGCCCATGCCCAGCCTTTTACTGCCAAATTGTCGACGTATCAAAACGAAAAAGTAGAACAATTTTCAATCACGACAGCAGAACAAGCCAACACCATCAAAACGGCTTTAGAAAAAGCAGCGAAAAAAAAACTGACTGTTCTAAAAGTAGAAAAAAAACAACGTAAGCGCAACCCTGCTGCTCCTTTTATTACATCCACATTGCAACAAGAAGCGGCCAGAAAATTAGGGTTTACGGCTCAACGCACCATGCGTACGGCACAACAACTCTATGAAGGAATTGACATCGGTCATGGCGCTGTCGGTTTAATCAGTTATATGCGTACTGACTCCGTCAATTTGGCCTTGGAAGCTATTGATGAAATTCGTCGCTTAATCGCAGAAAAATATGGCAAACACAATGTCCCGGATGAACCCCGTTCTTACAAAACTCGAGCCAAAAATGCGCAAGAAGCGCATGAAGCGATTCGTCCTACTTCCGTATTGCATCTGCCTGAAACGATCAAACCCTTTCTTTCTGCAGAACAATATAAATTATACGATTTAATTTGGAAACGCACGGTGGCTTGCCAAATGATTCATGCCACCATCGATACCGTTGCCGTTGAATTACAGTGTGGTGATCAAGCGACCTTTCGTGCCAATGGCTCGGTGGTGGTTGACCCTGGTTTCATGCGCGTGTATCAAGAGGATCTGGATGACGGAAAAACCGAGAACGATGAAAGCAGCATGTTACCCGCTTTAAAAGAAGGCGAGATCATTGACTTGGAGGCATTGCACTGCAACCAACATTTCACTGAACCACCACCGCGCTATTCTGAAGCGACTTTGATTAAAGCATTGGAAGAATATGGCATTGGTCGACCCTCTACTTATGCGAGTATCATTTCGACATTACAAAATCGCGAGTATGTGGTATTAGAAAACAAACGATTTAAGCCCACGGATATCGGTCGAATCGTGAATCGTTTTTTGACTCAACATTTCACTCAATATGTGGATTATGGTTTTACGGCTCAACTGGAAGACGAACTGGATGCCATTTCCCGCGGCGAAAAAGAATGGATCCCTCTGTTAGACCAATTTTGGCAACCTTTCAAACATCAGGTAGATGACGTGCTAGAGACTGTACAAAGAAAAGATGTCACCCAAGAAGCCTTAGATGAACAATGTCCCCAATGCGGTAAACCCCTTTCCATTCGGTTAGGCCGTTACAATCGCTTTGTGGGCTGTACCGCCTATCCAGACTGCACCTATACACGAAGTGTAGAGGAAGATAAATCCGCCTCCGAACCCAACATGGTGGCAGAAAGAAATTGCCCGCAATGCGGCGGCGCCTTACAAATTAAACATGGCCGTTATGGAAAATTCATTGGTTGCGGTAGCTACCCCAACTGTCACTATATTGAATCATTACAAAAACCGGCTGACACCGGTGTCGCGTGCCCAGAATGCCATCAAGCGAACATGCTCAAGCGTAAATCACGCCTGGGTAAAATCTTTTATTCCTGCGCGCGTTACCCCGACTGCAAATACGCGGTCTGGAATGAGCCTGTCGCAGAAACCTGCCCCAAATGCGCCTGGCCTATTTTAACGATTAAAACCACTAAGCGTCGTGGTACAGAATGGGTCTGCCCCAAAAAACCCTGTGATTTTGCCAAAGAGGCTGAGGGCAAAACGGAATCTTAACGGAGCGAATAACCCCCCCTCCTACACACCAATGTTCTAAAATAGTACAAATCTAGAAAATGTGCTATCATTCCTTCATTAGAAATGAGAGAAGCAAAGCCTGGCTTTATATGATAGGGCTAACGCATTGGTTCTGATGAAAAATCAAAATGAGGGGGATGGTATTATGCCGGGATCTGTTGAATCAGATCAAGATGAACTGTCAGCAACTAACGTGACATACGGTTATGAGTCAGACTCCGAAGTTGAGCGGAGCGACGACGAGAATCCGTTGGCACCCCATAACATGTATAAGAGAGGAAACTTACTCTTGAAAGAGAATAAGTTAACACATCTCCTTGACACATTTAAAACTCTGCCTAGGCTGCTTCCTTCTGTCAAGAAGGGGAAGGTAAATGCAAAACAAAATAACGTCCAACCGTCACCTTCTAACGAACACAAAACTCCTGAGACTGAGACTAAGACCCAACAAACTGCCGCCGCCGCGGTAAGCGCAACATCCACTCCTCTCGCAATAGAACCGCCTAAGACCTCACTTGAGGTAGTCAGGAAAATTTATCACGCCTTATTCGACGGGGATTCGAGCTGGTTTAAACGTGATTTTTTCGCAAAACACGCTGACCTGAATGAGTGTAACTGTGAAAATTTAATTACCAAAAGTCAAGATGCACGTGCACAAAAAGCATTAGAGCTCTATAACAAATACTGCAAAGAGTCTGAAAAGAATTTGACTAGCAATACCGACCTTCTCAAGGAGATCTATCAATACACATTCAACAGCGGTTTTTTTAAACTGTCCAACGCGGGTGATCACAGGATTTTTCGTTCCGGCTTCTCCTTGTTTTGCCATCCAACTACTCAGACCATAACATTAAAGCACAATGCATTTTCACGCCCACCCGAAGGCTCCCGCAGAGCATGCATTTTGAGGGCATTGCAATAAAACACTCTTTTATGTGAAATCCCGCGGACAACTGGCAGGATTTCACCATGACATTCGATCACACGGCCTATTGCTTCTAATCATTTCTTAATAACGCGAATTCCGGATAAGCTCAATGCTATTCCTGTCATGCCAGCATGCTTTTAGCTGGCATCCAGTGCCATATTAGATGAATCAATATCTAATT
>JAKBCU010000080.1 GCA_021807565.1 Pseudomonadota bacterium
TCCATATTGGAATGATCTGTACAACTCTATTTTATAAGACTCATAAAGACACTGGATGCCAGCTAAAATCATGCTGGCATGACAGAAATAGCATTGAGCTTATCCGGAATTCGCGTTTAGAACTTATCTTGAATTTCGACTTCTACCAAATCATAGGTCAAAGAACGCGGGCCTTGATCGGTATTAAATCGTTTTGATTTAACAAACGAAATGAAATGATTGTCCATCATGGAAAAGACGGATTGTCCGATGTGAATTTGGCGAAAATCAATAATGGTTAATAGGTGATTTTTTCCCTCGTTATCTTTAAACTGTAATTCACCGGAGAGATCAAAATAAGGAGTGGTGATTCCAGTAATGACAGTAGAGCCGCCTGGCGGGATATCGCTCGAAGTCACAGAAAATGAATTACTCGGATTGGTTTTGTTGGCGCCGATGTAGTGAAATGTTTCTGTTGACCGATTGATCAGTGTTAGAGAGAGTGTGTCACTGATACGAGCCGCATCCATTGCGAAAACAGACTGTGTGATGGCTAACATGCCAAGTATGAATAGTATATATCGCCTTATGTGCATGGTTGATACTCCTATCGAAAATTTTAACCTAGGATAGTACGCTGGTTGAATAATCACGATTAGCAAATCAAGACGAACCGTGATCATGCCGATGTAAAATGTTAAGTGACTTTTTTCTTTCTGTTATAAGGACGCTTTTTTTTGGGTCTATGCTGTGTTGCAACGCGCTTTATGAGTTGTTCTTGTCCTGCTCTGTCTGCTTTCTGAAATTCTGTCCACCAAAGAGCGAGTTCTTCCACGGGTTCGCCTGCCGTTGAGCGTAACAAGAGTAAATCATATGCTGCTCGAAAACGCGGATGGTCTAGTGTTCGATAGGGCCGGTACCCCTGTCTGCTCATCAAGTGATATTGTAATAAACAGATATCTCTCATTGAAACCAACACATTGCGCGGAATGGCAAGACGCTGAGTTTGCAATGTTAGCATAGTTTGTATGGCTTTTTCCAGTGAAACATAAGCTGGCATCCCTTCTGACCGATTCAGGCGCGCTTGCTGATTCATGGAAGGCCATAAAAACGCTGTGATTAAGAAGGCGGGTGAAATACTTTTCCCTTCCGCGATACGCTGATCAGTATTTATTAATACCTGATCAATCAATTGTTGAGCATGCGTATCTTCCGGGTTGAAGAGAGTTTGTGGGAATAATTGCTGAAATAAATTGTATTGTTGCAGTAGCTTAAAGGTTGGGACGGTAGCGCCCTCTTGAAAAAATTTTAATACTTCTTGAAACAATCTGGCGGGCGACACATGAGTGAGAAGGTGGCTTGATTTTGCTAAGCAGGCTTCTGTTTCAGGGCTAATCTCAATGTTTAATTTACCCATAAATCGGACAGCACGCAATAATCGCACCGGATCTTCTTGGAAGCGTTGTTCTGGCTGGCCAATCATACGTAAGCGTTTTGCTTTTATATCAGCCATGCCACCGGTATAGTCCACAATGGAGAAATCAGCAATATTGTAATAGAGTGCATTGATACTGAAATCACGGCGCCACACATCGTCTTCAATGGTGCCGTAGACATTGTCGCGAATGATCAATCCGTCATGAGTTTTACCATGGTGTTCTTGGGCATTTTCATGATGGGTTCTAAACGTGGCTACCTCGATAATGTCTTTGCCGAATAAAATATGGGCAAGACGAAAACGCCTCCCAATGAGCCGGCAATTGCGAAATAATTTACGCATCTCTTCGGGCAAGGCATTGGTAGCGATATCGAAATCCTTGGGTTGACGACCTAACAACAAATCGCGTACACAACCGCCTACCAGATACGCTTGATATCCTTCTTGATGGAGCCGATACAGGACTTTCAACGCATTGCGATGGATAGTTGTTCTGCTAATCGTATGGTCGGAACGTGGGATGATGGTCGGCTTCGCTTTGGGATGAACCGAGGGTTGCTCTTTGTTGAAGCGTTGAAGTAACCCTTTTAACAATTTAATAATTTTCTTAATCCTCGTACTTAGGGCCCTTACCAAATAAAACAATTCGCGTATAATACCACACTGTCTCATTTTCGAGAAAACCTATTTTGCTCCCTTCGTCTAGTGGCCTAGGACGTCGCCCTCTCACGGCGGTAACACGGGTTCGAACCCCGTAGGGAGCGCCAGATTCATGTCTCTAGCAAGCCCCTATCATTTAGGTTTTATGTCGTTTTGGTAGTAGGCTTCGTATTCTTTAGCCTGCAGCATTCTGGCATATTGATTATCCAGTTTAATTTGATCCAATTGAGATACTCGCTTTGTTTTCTTCTGTGATAGGGTATAGTCAACTCCTTCGTTAGTAGAGGATTCTTGAGTCTCCACTTTTAAGTCTTCGAAGAGCTGGTTTTCATTCTTCGATGAAGTGCCACAAAATAACCGAGCAATACATTGAATGAATTCTTGTAAAATGCTCTGTGAAGAAGATGGTTTAACGAGTTGTCGTGTAGGCTGATTGATCGCTTGATTCAGTCGATTTTGAATGACCTGGTTTAACTTTGTTTTTACTGTGTGTTTGAAGTCATCAGTAGGAATGCTTCTTTTTTCTTCCTGATTCAACTGAAAGGCATCTGGAAATGCACTGAGTGTTTTACCATTCCCTACAGGTTCTCCTTCGCAAATCGTGTCCCAACCCGTATGTTTTACTATATCACATGTGTCCATGGCAAGCCGGTTATAATGCTTTTCTTCATAGAATACCTTCAGACTAGGTGCTTCGTTAATAGTTGAGTCCTTACTCGCAGGACATAGCCCGATAGGTGTTACTTCTTTTTCATCAAGTTGCTTCGTATAAAAAGCCACATTGAAATTGAGGTGCTCAGCAATGGGGATGAATGCCGCATCACTTGCCATGTTATTGGAAGCGATAACGGACTCATTTGGCTGATCCTGAGGGATGTTATACACATAATCAAAAAACACGAGGCCCAAAATACGCTGCCATTGTAGGGGAGAAATCACCTCAGATTGATCAGACCCGCCATCATTCAGAAATTGGATGAGATCTGCAGGCGTAAGGTGTTCGATATCATAAAACTTACCTACCATCGCACATAATTTTTCTTGTGCTTCAGGAAGGAGTTTACCTGTCAGGAGGCAATAGGCTACGAAATCGGCCATGCAGAAAAAAGCGCAGTAATTGGCTTCGGTGCTGATAGAAATGATGTTTTCATCAGTAGTACGGCCTTGCATAGTTCACCCTCGTCTTGTTCGTAGTTAAATTTGTTAACCATTTTATTTTTGTTTTCAAAGAGATAGAGAAAAGTCTCAGAACCCTATTCTTTTTCAGTTTGATTATCCTAAATTCAGCAGTTAAAACCGTAACGAAAAGGGCTAATGCGTTGAAGATAGAAGTTTTTTTCACTTATTTTTTGCGAGACAGTACTCACCTGTACGGTGAGAAAAAAATAAGTGAAAAAAACTTTTAGATTCAATGCAGTAGACCTTTGCAGTCGGTTTTAACTGCTGACTTTAGGATTATAGACCAAGAATCCTTAAAAAAGCGTTAATAGTGACGAGAGGGTAATACGAAATTATTTGACTAATAGCAATACGATGTCATGTTCTTCAATTTTGTAAATCAATCGAGAGTGATTAATCGTCTCACTATATAAGCCTGTCATGCCTTCAATTTTTCTTGTACCTGGTGGTCTTGGGTTGATGCACAAGGCATCGATCAATTTCATGATGAGCCGACGTTGTTTGGGGGGCAATTGCTTGATTTGTTCTGCGGCGGTCGGTGCAATTTTGATGTAGTAAGGTGTTGTCATAAGGCTATACGCCTAAGTTTTCTTTCAATTGTTCTATCGATACGGTGCCAGTATGACGTACTTCTTGTAAGGCATCAATGGCTTCGCGGACATCTTGTTTGTCTTGTGAGGCTTGTAACAACTGTAATTCTTCAAACGGAATAATGACTGCGATTTCTTTACCTCGTCTCGTGAGCACAATCCGTTCCTTTTGATGTGCCACACGGTTCACTAAATCAGTAAATTGTTCTTTTGCTTCTATCGTATTAATAGATACAGTCATACAGTTACTCCCTTATCAAAAACTCCATTTCAATCCATAAAAAAAGGCATTATGAATAGGTTGCTAAGCAAAAGAAGGTTTTTTTTCCAAAGCCGGTTGATAGTTTCCAATAGCAGCTAAACTATTCAGTTTGGCACGTTCATAAAATAGGTTTTGTGCGGCGGAAATACGTTGTTTGTCGCCATGCCACATTTTCATTGCATAGTCTTGCAATGCTCTGGCATAAGAATAACTCAGATTCCAGGGTAGTGAACTAGACACCGAATTCATGGCATTCAAGTGAGTTGTCGCTTCTTCTGATGTTTGTCCGCCGGATAAAAAATTAATAGTGGGAACGGCAGCCGGCACAGTGCGTTTTAGAACAGTCAGCGTTGCTTTGGCCACTTGTTCTGGCGTAGCTTTTTGAGCGCATTTTTTTCCACTGATCACCATGCTGGGTTTTAACACAATGTATTCCAATTTTACTTGATGACGTTGTAAGGCATGAAAAACACTATACAGAACAGGTTCACTCACCTCGGCGCATCGTTCGATGGTGTGATCGCCATCAATAAGCACTTCGGGTTCTACGATGGGAACAATGCCAACGGATTGGCAAATGGCCGCGTAGCGTGCGAGACTTTCTGCATTGGTATGGATCGCGAGCGAGCTAGGTGTGTGGGCAGTAATTTGATAGACAGCGCGCCACTTAGCAAAACAGGCGCCTTTTTTCTTATATTCTAGCAATCGTTCTGCTAAGTTATCTAACCCTTGAGTGGTTTGCTCGTTTGATGTGTTGGGCAATGTCACTAATCCTTTGTCAACTTTAATGCCAGGTAGGATAGCGAGCTGCATGAGTTTTTCTGGGAAAGATGTGCCATCAAGGGTTTTTTGATACAAGGTTTCTTCAAATAAAATAACGCCCGCGATGAATTCGTTGATGCCGGGGGTCGTGATTAATAAATCGCGGTAAGCACGACGTGACTCTTCAGTGGATTCTGTATTGACGGCTTCTAGACGTTTCGTCATGGTTGGAATACTTTCGTCAGCGGCTAGAATGCCTTTTCCTTTGGCAGATAGTTTAGTGATGGTATGTTCGAGCTCATTGATGATGGTCATAGTACTTCACCTTTTCTTTAATTGCCGCAAAGCGTAACATAAATAAGCCTCATTTGGGAGAGGGCCCTGATCTTCCAGATTAATACGATTTTGCAAAAATAACTCGTTGTGAACTTTTCCCGCCATTAAAAATACAAGTTCCACTTTCTGGTTTTTCTACAGAAGGAACACAACGAATGGTGACATTCAATTCTTTTTTTAGTGCCGCTTCGACTTCTGGGTTGCCATCCCAATGCGCCAATGCAAAACCACCATCGCCCTTAGTAAAGAATTCATAAAATTCTTTTTTGCTATTCAGCTCTTGGGTATGTTGCTCTCGGAACTGTTTGGCGCGTTGGTAGAGCGTCGCCTGAATGTCATCGAGTTGTGTTGTCACAGTGTTGACAAAGGTTTGATAAGGTTGCACCACGCGTGCTTTGTATTCGTTATCGCGGCGACCTACCACGACCGTTTTTGCTTCGCATTCTTTAGCGCCAATTTCTACACGAATGGGCACCCCTTTTTTCACCCAGCTCCATGCTTTCTCGCCGCCAGTTAATTCGCGTAAATCGAGATCGG
>JAKBCU010000017.1 GCA_021807565.1 Pseudomonadota bacterium
TGTATGGATTAGATGTAATTTAAATATTATTGGGCCTAAATTTAAAAATTATCGCCCTCCGATCTATGACTTTTTACAGCATAGGGAGGGTGTGCAATTATGAAACCGATTTACCGGATGACAGTGCAAGAAAAGGGAAAACAATATCGATGTTCCAAACTTGCTGAACAGGAGAGAGGTCTCTGATCTATCGTGAGCTGGATGCAGTAGTTCTGCACGTCCAGTTCTCACGAGGGTTCGACAGGAGTAATCTTGTCGTTCTACTAAGAATGTGATGTCCATATATCATTCCCAAACACAATAAAATTAAAAACACTGAGAGCGAACTGGCTAGAATAGTCCCAGTTTCCTGCTAGAATAACATTGCAAATAAAAATTGATAGCATTTCTGTCGAAATCAAGATCGAGTGGAGAATCCCGTGAAAGACGAGAAATAAAAAATGAAATATAACGACATAGCTTCATTAGAGGCGAAAAAGTTATCCTGGCGCATGTCAGTCTGGATGTTATTTCTTGCAATGATAGTGGGAATATTGGCAGGGATTGCCGCAATAGTCTTCCAAGGTTTAGTCGCTTTTTTTCATAATGTATTTTTTTTGGGACATTTTAGTTTTAAGTATCATGAAAACGTATATACCTATCCAAGTGCTTGGGGAATCGGGGTGATTTTTATTCCAATCTTGGGAGGGTTGGCGGTGATTTGGCTGATTGAAACCTTTGCCAGAGATGAAAAAGGATTAAGTGTCCCAGAGATCATGTATAAGCTACGCAAGCAAAACGGTAACATTCGACCCAAGATTGCATTAGCTAAAACATTGGCTTCTGTCATTTCAATTGGAAGTGGAGCTTCCATCGGACGTGAAGGCCCTGTTGTCCAAATGGGTGCTGCAATCAGTTCGTTTTTGGGAAATATCATTCATATCCATCCAGTACAACGTAAACTGTTGGTGGCAGCAGGTGTTGCAGGAGCCACTGCCGCTATATTTCACGCCCCACTCACGGGCATTGCATTTGTGATCGAATTATTTGTCACATCCACCCATCTCTTTCTGCTTGTTTTAATTTCGCTTTCTTCAATGACTGCAATCCTAGTGGAACATAGCATTCTGGGCTCCAGTGTAATTTTTTCGATTCATGCGATCGATCACGTCACGCGTTATTCTCATGTGCTCATTTTGTTACCTGTATTTGTTTTATTAGGCGTGATGCTAGGTTGCCTTTCTGCTATTTTTATTAGAGGAATTTATGGGTTTGAAGATGTATTGAATCGTTTATTTAAATATCCTTATTTGCGTCAAGTGGTCAGCATGTGCATCATCGGTATCATGCTATCTATTTTTATCACCCAGTTTGGCCACTATTATATTGATGGTATTGGATTTGCGACTATTCAAGACTGTTTAGATGGAGTCATCACGAATCCTTGGTTACTGATGTTCGTTATTATGGGTAAATTACTGGCTACTTGTCTCTCATTAGGGTCAGGTGCTTCGGGTGGAATTTTTTCTCCTGCTTTATTTATCGGTGCCACTTCCGGTACTTTTTTCGGTTTACTATTTAATTGCCTATTTCCAGACGCGGCTATTCATCCAGTACTGTTTACGATGGCAGGAATGGCAGGAGTCACGGCTGGTATGACAGGAGCCGTCGTGACCTCCATTCTACTGATGGTTGAAATCACACATAATGTATTTTTCATATTACCCGTTTTGATCACAGCCAGCACTGCCCATATTGTTCGCCTACAATGCTGCAAAGAAAGTGTCTATACATTAAAATTAGCTCGGCGTGGGATTAGCTTATAACCATCCCTGTTCAGCAAACGATATGGCGGCATGATGTCCTACCAGGATATGATCAATCACCTGAATATCGACGAGCAAAAGTGCTTGTTTTAATAAATGGGTTACCTGGTGATCCGCTTCGCTGGGAATCAGACTGCCGGAAGGGTGGTTGTGGGCCAAGATAATGTGAGCTGCATTATGCAGTAAGCCGCGTTTAACCACTTCTCGGGGGTAGACCGAGGCTTCATTCAACGTTCCATGAAATAGCTCTTCAAAGCAAATGAGTCTATGATGCGTATCTAAGAATAAGCCAGCAAACACTTCATGAGCATAGTGTTTTAAATGGTTAGATAAAAATTGCTTTGTTAACTGGCTGCTATTTAATCGTTTTCCCAATTGAATGTCACTCGTTAAATAGCGTAGGCCCAGTTCAATGGCAGCATTGATTAACACATATTTTGCTTTACCGACACCCGGTGTTTGGCAGAGCTCGTGTGCGTGAGACTGCAGCAGCTTTCTGAGGGAGCCGAATCCATGGAGCAGTTCCCGAGCAATATCGAGTGCTGTTTTGCCGCGGATGCCAGTGTTTAGAAAAATGGCAAGCAATTCTGCGTCGGACAGGTGTTTAGCGCCATAGAGCAAGAGTTTCTCGCGTGGGCGTTCAGCAAGTGGCCAGTGGTTCATTGTCATAGTACACTCTCCTTTGTTGTGTGATGATGCCAATGTGTGAGGGTTGGATATGAATCCAGTATTAGCGAATAAACAGATTGTGGTGGGAGTGACAGGCGGTATTGCAGCCTATAAAAGTGCAGATTTCGTGCGTCGATTACGTGAAGCCGGTGCAGTCGTGCGTGTTGTCATGACGGATCATGCCAAAGCATTCATTACCCCCTTGACGATGCAAGCGGTGTCAGGCCATCCCGTCTATGATGATTTATTTGATTTGCAAGCGGAAGCGGCAATGGGACACATTGAATTAGCGCGATGGGCAGATGCCATGGTCATCGCACCCGCCACAGCGGATGTGATGGCGAAAATCGCTCATGGCGAGGCAAATGACTTGTTGACCACGTTATGCCTTGCAACCCGAGCGAAACTTATTCTGGTGCCTGCTATGAACCAAGTCATGTGGGAGAATAGCTTGACTCAGGCCAATGTACAAGCATTACAAACAAAACACATGTATATATGGGGTCCTGGTACAGGCAGCCAAGCCTGTGGTGAAGTGGGTCCAGGGCGTATGCTAGAGCCTATTACATTAGTCGAACAGCTTAGCGCGTTGTTCATGACGGGTAGTTTAAGCGGAAAACAGGTTTTGATTACAGCGGGCCCAACACATGAAGCCATTGATCCTGTTCGCTACATAACGAATGTGAGCTCAGGGAAAATGGGTTATGCTTTAGCGGAATCGGCGATAGAGGCAGGCGCGCATGTGACCTTAATCAGCGGCCCAGTCCATTTGGTACCTCCTGTTCGAGCGGAATATATTCCTGTTATTAGCGCACGACAAATGTATAATGCAGTCCTGCAGAGAGTCAAGGACTGCGATATTTTTTTGAGTGTTGCCGCGGTGAGTGATTATCATTGTCAGTCCGTGGCATCGCAGAAGATAGCCAAATCAGCCGAACAACTGACGCTTGTGTTAGAACGTAACCCAGATATACTGGCGACTGTCGCTGAATTGCCAACGAGACCTTATCTTGTTGGTTTTGCAGCAGAAACCGATCATCTAATCAGTAAAGCACAGGCAAAATGGACAAAGAAAAAACTGGATATGATCATTGCCAATGAAGTCGGTGAACAAAAAGGTATGGGTCAGGAAGACAACACAGTCACCGTATTATGGAAGAACCAACAAAAAGCCTTTGCGACGATGTCTAAGGTCAAACTGGCAAGAGAATTAATCGCATTAATAGCGGGAGAAATACACAATGGAAGAAGCCACTGAGTTAGCGCTTCGCACAGCGCTACTGAAGAATAAAACTGAATCGATCCAGCTCAAAATATTGGATACGCGGATAGGGACGGCATTTCCTTTGCCTCATTATGAAACACGAGATTCAGCGGGCTTAGACTTACGTGCTTGTATAGAAGAGCCGCTTACCATTCAACCGGGTGAAACGCATCTGATTTCAAGCGGTATTGCTATTTATATAGGTGATCCGAATTTGGCTGCGGTCATTTTGCCGCGTTCAGGATTAGGGCATAAACACGGCATTGTGATGGGTAATTTGGTGGGTTTGATTGATGCAGATTACCAAGGTGCGCTCATGATATCTTGCTGGAACCGGGGATCACACGATTATATTATCATGCCAGGTGATCGTATTGCGCAATTGGTCTTTTTGCCGATAGCGAGAATTCACTTTGATTTGGTGGATGAATTTCAAGCGACTGCAAGAGGCGAAGGCGGTTTTGGGCATTCTGGATCTAATTAAATAAAGGTTTTTTTGACGTGACAGCAGTAGAACTTGAAAAAAATAACCTCATCTCTGAGGTCGATCCCTCTATTTTTCGTGCTTATGATATTCGCGGCGTGGTGGGTCAATCATTAACGCAAGCCAGTATGTTTGCCATTGGGCAAGCACTGGGTTCCATGGCAATAGAGGCTGGGGAGCATACCATGGTGGTTGCTCGGGATGGAAGATTGTCTGGCGTGGAGTTATTGACCGCCTTATCTCACGGATTAATGGCAGCAGGTTGTCATGTCATTGATATTGGCATGGTACCAACGCCTATTTTATATTTTGCCACACATATCTCGCATGCGAGATCGGGAGTGATGGTAACAGGCAGTCATAATCCATCTGAATACAATGGATTAAAAATGATAATCGGTGGAAAAACATTAGCAGAAGAAAACATAAAAGCATTATATCAACGTATGATCAGAGGGCAGTTTCATCAAGGTGAAGCACGAATAGAAAGATGGGATGTTGTTGAACAGTATGTGACAAGTGTGACAGAGAATATTTCTTTAGCCAAAAAACTGAAAGTGGTTGTGGATTGTGGCAATGGTGTCTCAGGAAACATTGTGCCTGGGTTGTTGCGCGCCTTAGGGTGCGATGTATATGAATTGTTTTGTGATGTTGATGGTCGTTTCCCTCATCATCATCCTGACCCGAGTCAATTAGAAAACTTAGCAGATGTCATGCAAGCGGTGCGCGAAGTGCAAGCAGATATTGGCTTTGCTTTTGATGGCGATGGCGATCGATTAGGTGTTGTCACCAGTGAAGGTGATGTGATTTGGCCCGATCGACAACTGATGTTATTTGCAAAAGAGATATTGTCAAATCAACCGGGTGCAAAAATTATTTATGATGTGAAATGTTCCCATCATTTAGCGCGTGTTATTCGTGAAGCAGGCGGTGAACCTATGATGTGGAAAACAGGACATTCATTGATTAAAGCGAAGCTTGCCGAAACGCAAGCAGTATTGGCGGGCGAAATGAGTGGACATCTCTTTTTTAACGATCGTTGGTATGGTTTTGATGATGCCATTTATGCGGCTGCACGATTATTAGAAATTCTGGCCAAGGTGGAGCAATCGAGTCATGAAGTATTTCAGGCCATTCCAAATAGTATCAATACGCCCGAGTTAAAACTGCCTATGGATGATAATGAAAAATTTCATTTTATGGATAAACTAATAGAGCAAGTGGACTTTCATCCAGCTGACATTTTAACGATTGATGGCTTACGTGTGAATTTTCCTGATGGCTGGGGTTTAATTCGTCCCTCTAATACGACACCTTGTTTAGTGTTGCGATTTGAAGCGGAAAATATAGCGATTTTAGAAAATATCCAAGCGCTGTTTCGTGACGCTTTATTGAAAATCAAGTCAGATCTTGTGTTACCTTTTTAATATGACTCATTTTGATCTTATTATTATTGGCAGCGGTGTGGTTGGTTTAACGACCGCATTA
Organism: Pseudomonadota bacterium; assembly: GCA_021807565.1. Classification (GTDB taxonomy): domain Bacteria; phylum Pseudomonadota; class Gammaproteobacteria; order DSM-16500; family DSM-16500; genus JAKBCU01. Next base: position 5,711 of record JAKBCU010000017.1, read on the forward strand.
GCTATGGCAAAAAATACGTCTTTATCTATTGCTGTATTAGAAGAAAATGAAAACAAGCCCGTATGGCATCAGAATACGACGTATCATCATCGAGTTAGTGCGCTTTCTCTTGCATCAAAATACATTTTTTCCCATTTAGGGGTGTGGGCTTCCATTGAAGCAAAACGCATCAGTCCTTATTTGAAAATGCAAGTTTGGGATGAGCTTGGTTCGGGTCAAATTCAGTTTGATAGTCAGGCGCTCAATCAGGAAGCGCTGGGTTATATTATTGAAGATAACGTCATGCGTTCTAGTCTATTTGAGAAGGCAAGTCAGTTTTCTCAATTAGCGATCATTCAACCTTGTAAATTGAATGCGTTAACACAACGGGATAGGCTAGTCGAATTAGTGACAGAAGACGGACAACGTTTTACGACATCTTTACTCATTGCGGCAGATGGCGCGCATTCTTGGGTACGGAGACAAGCGCCATTTGAATTAACAACCTACCCTTATCATCAGACGGCCATCGTTGCTACCGTCACCACGGAGCGAGCACATCAACACATGGCGCGACAACAATTCTTATCAACCGGCCCTTTGGCTTTTTTGCCATTGTCCATTGAAAATCAATGTTCCATTGTCTGGTCTGCTGAAGATCATTATGCCAATGAATTGTTGATGCAGAGTGAGGACGCCTTTTCAAACGGTTTAATGAAGTGGTTTTCTCCTATATTCGGTAAAATACAGTTGGCATCAGAACGGTATCATTTTCCTCTGTCGATGCGACACGCCACGACTTATGTTAAAGATAAAGTGGTCTTAGTGGGAGATGCAGCGCACACTCTTCATCCTTTAGCTGGGCAAGGGTTAAATTTAGGGATGCTCGATGCAGCTTGTTTAGCGGAAGGGATGATAAAAGCAATCAATCTCAATCGTTCCTTTGCGGGCAATGATGTGTTGCGACGCTACGAGCGTTGGCGCAAAGCGGATAATTTGATTATGTTAAAAGCAGTGGGTTTGTTGAAGAAAGGATTCAGCAATGCTAATCCCGCACTCCGTTATGTTCGAAACGCGGCACTACGTTTTGTCGACCAACATCGATTGATCAAACATACCTTGGCCGAGTATGCCTTAGGTTGCCGTGCTGATTTACCTGCCATGGCCACGAAACGGGGCATTCAGAATCCATCGCTGTGTTCAAGATGACATTTCGCTGATCAAGCCTGTAAACGGTTTCGCTGAAAGTTTTCAGGGTGACAGATCGGTGCAATCAATTGAATGCACGTACAAAATTCCGCAATCCCAGAAGGCAAGGCAATAAACATACCAGGGGAAAAATTCAGGCGGGCTCGCTTAGGTTGTGCCGGCTGGTGAGCAGTCATTTTTTGCATCTCTTTTTGAGCGATGATAATGACTTGCTCAAACGCATATTGCCAACGGCAGAAAAAAGGGTCTTTCCCTCGACGCAAGCGGGTTTTGTCCATAGCATACACGATCTCATCAAATATTTTTTGATAGACAGCAGGGGCGGGTTGTGTTTCTAAAATAGGGCTGATGTCATCTTTTAACAAGCAGAGAATCTGTTTGATGCATGCACTGGTCAAATGGGGTGAGCTTAAGCCGCGTTCTTTTGCATGAATCTCTTGAATGATTTTTGTCATATCGTCTAACGTGTTATCTATTTTATAGGGATGTTTGAGATAAATAGCAAATACTCTCTGGGCAAAATAATGCGACGATAATTCAAAAGTAGCTAGATTCAGCTGATATTGATAAGTATAAAAAGGGGAAAGTGCATTGGCATTCCCTAACAAACAAGATCGCGTTCTTCGGGCAATTTCTTTGTCTATGACTTCAAAGAGGTCAACGCCGCATTCATGAGTGTCTGCATGTAATCTCTCAAATGTATCGTGAATATCATCTGACAAAATTTGTGGTTTTTGATCAAGAAGCGATTGAAGACGTATCATTAGGTTAACATGCATTTGATATTTTATTTCTTGTGTGGATAAAAGTATTTTTATGGCTTCATCTGGGCTTTTGATGCGATCACGGCAAAGGTTTTCTAAGCAATTAAATAAGGTAATAAGGTCCTCTGGTTCTAAGATGTCATTTTCTGCCAACTGAATAAATGCTTTTACAAACAGTCGAACCTTGTTTTTATCCGGCAGCAAATAGTGTTCAAAGGAATACGTGACTACAGTAGATGCATGAATATTTAAACGATGAAGTTCGGGCAAGGTGATTAACTCTTGAGAATATAAAAATAAAAGAATAGGGTTGTCATGGAGCAGCTTGGCGGAATGTAATGTGATGGAATACAGATTGATTTTATTCTTTCTAAACAGTTCCACTAATTGACTAGAACAAATATATTGACACAGCTCTAAGGATAATGCATTGATTACATCCAATGAGAGTTTATTTTGTTTAATTTCAGAGTAAAAAAATTCGTTAGTTAACAGTTTTTTCGTTCCTTCCGATGCATTTCTGGCTTGTCTTAAGTTGATTACGTTGGAAAATAGTAAATTTGAAATAAAGGGAAACTTTAGATTGTAGCACTCATTTTTGGTGAAATGTTTTGCTTGATTAATGTAACATTTTTTATTTCTTAATAAGTGAATCACGATAGGATCGATTAACGCGTGATATTCTTTCTTAGAAATATTTTTTAATGCTATTAAATCCGAATAGTGATTATTATTTATTAATTGAAAGTAATAGCGATGGGTTAAAATTAATTTTCCGCTTTCAGAAAAAGTCTGCTTTTGATGTATTTTATGTGAATGGACTAAATAAGTTATCAAAATCGATTTTGCTTCTCTTTCCGCTTCTAATAATGCTTTAGGCTCAAGTTCTTTCATAAATTGATCAAACTGTGTGTCCTGAGGATTATTGTTTAAGTTATCAGGAAAGTTTTGTAAAAAAATCATAGCGCGTTTTGGCGGACTAAGGTGAATGGTCATAGATAGGTCTACTTTAGAAGATGAAATGCGAGGCACTAAGGTGGCAGAAAACATTCTATCGACGGTAGGTAATGCATAAATAGGCGTGTCGTCCCGTATGGCAAGAGACCTAGAGACAAGTTTTTTTGCGTAACTTGGATCATTGTGAATTCGATTGACTACGCTATTATCCCTATTCCACGGCAAACTGGCTAACTTCATTCCCAGGTAGCTAACCCGCTCATGGATTTTTTTGTTTACCTGTTCAAATAGATACTGTTGCACATCACCAATCGTAATATCACGATTCGATTCCTCAATACGCCGTAGATAAAACCAGGGTTCGTGAATGCATTGTTGTAAAAAATAAAATTCGTTGGCTTCGTTGAGCGAATGAGTGAAAGCATTATGTAAATTTTCCGTAGCAAGTTGCAGTGCTTTTTCTTCTTTAGGCAAGTCTGAAATAAGGTGTTGGATGACGTGATTGATAAATTCGCATTGACTCGTTTGAAGCGGCATGAAACGTTCTCCTTAACAATACATGAGTCCTATCCAGTTAACGCTTATGCTATCCTATCGGTTTTGGCTTAAGGAAAACTTAAAAACATGATCAAATAAAATGATCTAGCCCCGCTTCAGTAGATACGTCATTTTTGTAAAAACTCAACCCCCAATCGGTATTTTTTTTAAACCAAGAAAAGTATATCACTTACTATAGATTGTCCTGAAAAATAGATTGAATCAGAAATACGTTTTCTCCCAAAAACGCATCAAGATAACCCAGATTATTTTATCCATACATGACAAGAGGCGGTCTATCCCTCCTGCACACAAGGTTAGTGAAAAACGTTTTTTAATGTTCTCTTCTGTTTTATTTCTGAAGGCGTTATACTGCTGCGCTCCATGTTGGGAGTTATTACAAGGAATGCAGACACCGATGGCGAAAAAAACACCTCTCTATACGAGTCACCTACAAGCGGGCGCCAAACTGGTTGATTTTGCAGGATGGGACATGCCATTGCATTATGGATCACAAATTCAAGAACATCATGCGGTGCGCCAGAGCGCGGGTGTCTTTGATGTCTCGCATATGACCATTTTGGATTTTTCAGGGCCTGATGTAGACCGTTATTTGCAGTCTGTGTTAGCCAATGATATAGGTCGTTTAACCTTAGGAAAAGCACTTTATACCTGCATGCTAGATCCTCATGGAGGGATTATTGATGATTTGATTGTATATAAAATGGCAGAAAATACGTATCGATTGGTTACCAATTCTGCGACCCATGATAAAGATATCGCCTGGTTTAATGAGCATATGGCATCGTTTCAAGTGGAGATGGTTGAGCGCCGTGATTTAGCCATGCTGGCTGTACAAGGCCCATTAGTGCAACAGAAACTGAGCGCTTTTATTCCTCCCTTATTCCAAACGGAAATCGCTGATTTACCCGTATTTCATATGAAAATTTATGATCAGTTGTTTGTTGCCCGTACAGGCTATACAGGTGAGGACGGTTATGAATTGATTCTGCCTGCAGAACAAGCAGAAACAATATGGCAACGTATGTTAGCAGCAGATATTCAGCCTTGTGGGTTGGGTGCGCGCGATACCTTGCGATTAGAGGCCGGGCTTAATTTATATGGAGCGGATATGGATGAATCTGTCTCGCCGCTTGAGTCCAATTTAACTTGGTCTGTTGCTTTTTCTCCATTAGAGCGAGATTTTATTGGACGTGCTGCGTTACTGAAACAAATTGCGCACGGCATAGAACGAAAACTGGTTGGACTCGTCCTGGAAGGCCCTGGCGTCTTACGAAATCATCAAAAAGTCATTATTCCTACGATTGGATCAGGTGAAATCACAAGCGGCAGTTTTTCTCCTTCCTTAAATAAGGGAATTGCATTTGCAAGAGTGCCAGTGGAAATTGGAGAGGAATGTGTGGTGGAGATGCGAAGCAAATCCGTTTATGCCCAAGTCGTTAAATTACCTTTTATTAAACGAGGCAAACAAACCTTTTTAGAAAAAAGAAAAAATGGAGCGGTAACATGAATAGTGTGCCAAAAGCGTTAAAATACTCAAAGACTCATGAATGGGTACGTGAAGAAGAAGATTTGATCACCGTCGGTATTACAGATCATGCGCAATGCATGTTAGGCGATTTAGTTTATATTGAATTACCCGACATTGAAGTCACTTTAGAGGCCGGACAAGAGTGTGCTGTGGTGGAATCCGTCAAAGCGGCAGCCGATATTTATTCCCCGATTTCAGGAGAAGTGGTTGAAATTAACGAATCCTTATTAGATAACCCGCAACTTGTCAATGAAGACCCTTACGGGAAGGGCTGGTTATTTCGTTTGCGGCCGTTTGAGAATGACTTAGCTGGCTTATTGAGCGCGGACGCGTATTCAAAACAAGTGGCATCTGAAGCGCATTAAATTCAGGGGGTCTATGTATGCCTTTTATTCCGCATACCGAACAAGATATCAAAGAGATGTTGGCTGTCATTGGTGAAACAAGCATAGAAGCCTTATTTGACGAAATCGATGACCATTTAAAAATAAAAAAACCCTTATCGTTACCTCCACAGTTAACTGAGATGGAATTGAGCCGGTTCATGCAAGAACGCGCTCAAAAAGATTTGGCTGGACTCTGTTATATTGGCGCAGGCGCTTATGAGCATCACATTCCTGCGGCAGTTTTTGACATCGCGAGTCGCGGTGAATGGATGACGGCTTACACGCCTTATCAAGCCGAAGCTAGCCAAGGCACATTACAGTTATTATTCGAATATCAAACGATGATGTCGAGTTTAATGTCTTTAGATAGTTCTAATGCGTCATTGTATGATGGTGCATCAGCACTGGCTGAGGCCATTTTAATGGCGGTGCGACTGAGTAAACAAAATCAGTTATCTCGCATTTTCATACCGCGTACCGTGCATCCTCATTATCGTGATGTGGTGCGCGCGATTACTCAACAACAAGGTATTGAACTGGTTGAAGTCCCCTATGATGTGAAAACGGGGCAAATTTCAGTGACTGAATTAAAAACACTTGCCAAAGAGGGTATGACAGCATTAGTGATTCCACAACCCAATTTTTTTGGGATATTGGAAGAAGTGGATTTATTAACCGATTGGGCGCATGCGGCAAAAGCCAAAGTGATTGCTGTCGTTAATCCTATGGCGATGGCATTACTCAAACCGCCTGGCCAATGGGGAACGATGGGTGCAGATATAGCCTGTGGCGAAGGCCAACCCTTAGGTGTACCGCTAGCATCGGGAGGGCCTTATTATGGATTTTTATGCTGCAAGCAAGAATGGATACGCCAATTACCCGGTAGAGTAGTAGGGCGCACCATAGATCTTTCTGGCAAACCTGGGTTTGTTTTAACATTGCAAGCTCGCGAGCAACATATTCGTCGGGCTAAGGCGACTTCAAATATTTGTACTAACCAAGGATGGTTGGTCACCGCTAGCGTGATTTATATGAGTCTGTTAGGGCCTAATGGATTGCGTCAAGCTGCATTAACATCTCACCATCATACATCCTTGCTGAGAGAATCACTTGCAACCATAAAGGGCGTGCGTATCCCATTTCAAGCGCCTTTTTTCCATGAGTTAGTTGTGCAATTCGATTTGCCAGTTGATGTAGTATTAACTGAATTAATGCGGTATCACATTCAAGCAGGATTCAATTTACGTAAAACCTATCCTGAGTTGGGCGAAGCTTTGTTAATCTGTGTCACAGAAACGAAGTCTCCTGACGATTTGCAAGTATTGGCTAAGAGTTTGTGTGATGTATTAAAAAAATGTGTTGCTGTAGTATCAGCGGCTGATCATTCAGGCAGTCAGTGAGGGGAAACTAAAACGATGTCTAAATTGATTTTTGAACAATCGCGCCAAGGACGTTCTGCTGCCGCGCAATGTCCCCATACGGCTTCTTACTCACCTTCTATTCCATCGCATTTATTGCGACAGGATACCCCTTTGTTGCCTGAGGTCTCAGAGTTACAAGTGGTGCGGCACTATACCCATTTATCGCAACAGAATTTTTCCATCGATACCCATTTTTATCCGTTGGGTTCTTGCACAATGAAATATAATCCGCGCGGCGTGCATCGTTTAGCCGCGTTAGAGGGTTTTTTAAAACGCCATCCTTTATCACTGGATGAGGCTAGCCAAGGATTCATGGCCTGTGCTTATGAGCTACAAGAACTATTAAAAGAAGTGACAGGTATGAAAGCGGTATCGCTGACACCGATGGCAGGAGCGCAAGGCGAGTTTGCCGGTGTGGCGATGATACGCGCCTATCATGCATCTAGGCAAGATATGTTGCGTGATGAAATGCTGGTTCCTGATGCGGCGCATGGAACCAATCCTGCGACGGCTGCACAATGCGGTTATCGTGTGCGTGAAGTCTCAACGGATAGCAATGGAAATGTGGCTATTGAAGCACTGCGGGCTGCTGTCGGTCCTCATACTGCCGGCATCATGTTAACCAATCCTTCTACCTTGGGTGTGTTCGAACAACACATCCAAGAGATCGCAGACATCGTTCATGAAGCGGGAGGTTTGCTGTATTACGATGGTGCTAATCTAAATGCCATTCTAGGAAAAGTCTTACCCAGTCAGATGGGTTTTGATGTGATGCATATGAACCTGCATAAAACCTTTGCGACCCCGCATGGTGGAGGGGGGCCTGGGGGTGGACCCGTCGCCGTCAATGATCGCTTAATTCCCTTTTTACCTATCCCTAGGGTGACCAAACGAGGTGATACGTACCATTGGTTAACAGCTGAGGACTGCCCGCACAGCATAGGGCGTTTATCTGCATTTATGGGCAATGCTGGGATTCTATTGCGTGCGTATATGTATGCGCGCCTGCTGGGCAAAGAAGGTATGCAACGTGTAGCAGAGTTTGCCACGCTGAATGCCAATTACCTATTAGCCCGGTTAAAACAAGCGGGATTTACTCTGGCCTATCCTAATCGACGTGCGACGCATGAATTTATTGTGACGTTAAAAAATGAAGCAAAAACATTAACGATTCATGCATTAGATGTTGCAAAACGATTACTCGACTATCATATGCATGCACCCACGATGTATTTTCCTTTATTAGTGCCAGAATGTTTATTGATTGAACCCACTGAAACTGAATGCAAAGAAACATTAGATGCCTTTGTTGATGCCATGGTTCAAATCATTGAAGAAGCGCGCCATCACCCAACGTTGTTAAAAGATGCACCGCACCACTTGCCAGTACGGCGATTAGATGAAGTGAAAGCAGCGCGGGAATTAAACTTGGTGTATCGAGCCAAATTCAATGATGACGTTAGTTAGGCTCGGTACATCCTTCGGCTTCTTCTCTTCCATTTTATTATGTGAACTTGCCATAGCATTCATACCTGCTCATCTGTGCGGCCCTAAAGCCCGGCTAAAGGAAGGGATACAAAAGGGGGGTTACAGAATCGTTTCTAAGCCAATGACGAGAGAGTCGAGCTTGATCACTTTTTTACAGGCAAGGAGTACGCCGGGCATAAAACACTGTCTATCTGTCGTATCATGACGCAACGTCAGGGTTTCATAGGGGCTACCGAATAGGATTTGTTGATGCGCGATTAGGCCTGGTAAGCGCACGGAGTGAATAGGGATGCCTTGATAGATCGCGCCGCGTGCACCGGGGAGAATCTCTTTTGAAGGTTTAGGCGGGTGAGGAGTGTTTGCAGTGACTAAGCCTTCTGCTGTTCGAATGGCTGTGCCGGATGGGCTGTCCAGTTTACCGTCATGATGCATTTCAATAATTTCAACGTTGGGGAAATAAGGCATGATTTCCTGCGCACATTTCATCAGTAACACAGCGCCTAACGAAAAATTGGGTGCAATAATCCCGCCCAATTTTTCTTGTTCGCACTGTTTTTGAAATTGTTCAATTTGGTGTTTTAACAAACCCGTTGTCCCAATGACAGGATGTGCTTTGGCAGCAATAATGGTTTCCATCGTTTGGAAGATGCTATCGGCATTCGTAAAATCAATGACAACCTCAGCCTGAGTGTGTTGGATGGCTTCTTTGAGATGGCTTTCTCGATCACATTGTCCCACTAAAGAGAGATCCGGGTCAGCGGTGACGGCTTTCACACAGGCTTGACCCATTTTTCCATTCGCACCATTAATTAAGACTCGAATCATATATCACCTATGCAAAAGTACCCGGGTACAGCTTAGCTAAATGCGTTTCGGTTAACAAGTTGTGAGTGCTGCCTTGTTTTATGTTACCGTTTTCAAATAGTAATAGGACGTGATCACAGTATTGACGAACCAGTTCAATTTGGTGTAATGACATGATGACGCTCGCTTGATTTTCATGAGCTAATTTTTTGAAATGTGTTAATACTTGATGTTGATAGCGTAAATCAAGATGATTCGTCGGCTCATCTAATAAATAAATTTTTGGGTTTTGCGTGAGCACCGCGGCCAATGCCAAACGTCTTTTTTCTCCGCCTGATAAGGTATGCATTTTTTGTTTATGTTGATCGGCCAATCCCATCATGTTCAATGCCTGATGAGTGATCTCTTTATCGGTTGAATTGGGCATGCCGAATAATCCCATATGGGGATACCGGCCAGTGAGGCAAAATTCGAATACCGTCTGCAAAAAATGCGTTGGGTTCTCTTGAAATACGATACCCATTTGTGTGGCGATGTGACTGGGTTGAAGCGATGTTACTAGTTTATTATTTAACAAAATAGTACCGCTCAGCGGCTGATGAAGTCCGATCAATGTATGCAGTAACGTGGTTTTGCCGCTGCCATTAGCGCCGAGTACTCCCCAGATTTCTCCCGGACGAATAGTGAGATCCAGTGTTCGACACAGCGTTTTAGTTCCGATTTGCACGGTTAATTGGTTTACGTTGAGTAAATCAGTATGAGTCATGGGTATATCGCAATAAAACTAAAAAAATGGGGACACCCAGGAGCGACATGATCATTCCAATAGGAAGCTGCTGAGGAGCCATGAGGGTTCGTGCTATCGTGTCGGCCAGCGTGAGTAAACTTCCACCTAATAAAACGGAACCCGGGAGTAAGTAGCGGTGGTCATAACCCGCCATTAATCGAACGAGATGCGGTACAATGAATCCGACAAAACCAATACAACCGGCTAAACTAACAGCCGTCGCTGTGAATAAGGAACTTAATAAATAGATGGATACTTGAAAACGCGGTACGTTCATGCCTAATGTTTGAGCTTGTTTCTCGCCATGCGTAAAAATATTTAATGCATTAGCGAAACAAAGGCTAATGAGTAATCCGCCACCTAAAACGCAAGCCTCGACTAAAGGCATTCGAGCTCCATCGAGATCGCCTAACAACCAAAACACCATGCCGCGCAAGAGCGGATCAGGGCTGATCACCAAAATAAAACTGATCAGAGCAGACAGTCCGCTTGCTAAGGCAATACCAGTGAGCAGTAGGCGGGCGGCAGAGCGGGATGATTTATGACGTGATAAAAATAAGACAAGTAGAATCGCAGTGAGGCTGCCTAACCAGGCACCACCTGTGATCCATACACCACCTAAACCCACTACCATACAGAATAGTGCGCCAGTGGCAGCGCCACTTGAAATGCCTAATATATAGGGGTCTGCTAGCGGATTGCGCAGCAGTACTTGCATCAATGCGCCCGCTAAGGCTAATAGACCTCCTGTCATAAAAGCGGACAGTGTTCGGGGCAATCGTAATTCAAAAATCACTTGATGTAAGAAGGGGTCATCGGGATGTAGCAATAATATACTTAAAAATTGATCAAATCTAATCCATACTGTACCGTGTAATAACGAAAATAACAGGGTGAGGATGGCAAGGATGCCAAGCGCAATGAGTAAAAACGTTCTCGTTGTGATCATCATGAAGAGGCTTATCCGTTATTCTTAGTTTTAGCAGCAACTGTCGATAAATAGTTTGCTGATTAAATCAGATTTTGAAACAATTCGGACAGTATATGAAATTTTTGGGTGAGTGCTAAGTGATAGATAAAGAAGGTTTTAGACAGGGGATTGGAATTGTCTTGGTCAATAGCAGGAGGCAAGTTTTTTTAGCCAAACGAATTGGTAAAGAGGCGTGGCAATTTCCTCAAGGGGGCATCAAACCAATAGAAACACCCGAAGAAGCCATGTTTCGGGAATTGAAAGAAGAAATTGGCCTAGATTCGACTGATGTAAAAGTATTAACCAGCACGAGGCGTTGGTTACGTTATCGATTACCCAAACGATTAGTACGACAGTATTCTAAACCACTTTGTATTGGGCAAAAGCAGAAATGGTTTTTATTACAGTTAATGAATAAAGACGATCAAATTAATTTAACGATAACGGATTCACCTGAATTTGACGCTTGGGCATGGGTATCCTATTGGTATCCTTTAACGCAAGTCATTTCTTTTAAAAGACGTGTTTATCAGTTAGCCATGAAAGAGTTCGCTCGAATTGTGTTATCGAAGCGATTTTGGGAAAATCAATCTTAGATTGAGGTTTTTGAAATTATGTTAAAAACCCTGCGACGCATTATTCAAGAGGTATCGAGCGCTCAAGATTTTAAAGAGTCGCTGACCATCATGGTAAAACATGTGGCAAAAGCGCTAGGGACGCAAGCATCCTCCATTTTTTTACTGGATCGTCGCCGTGGTGAGTATGTTTTGATGGCCACGCAAGGCTTAAATCCATTAGCCGTTGGCAAAGTCCGTATACCGATGGCGCAAGGCTTGATTGGTTTAGTCGGTGAACGTGAAGAGCCGATCAATATCGATGATGCGTCAAAACATCCTAGGTTTTTACAAATCGATGAAGTCAAAGAAGAAGCGTTTAAGGCATTCTTAGGTGCGCCTATTATTTATCATCGTCAAGTATTAGGTGTATTGATCGTTCAACAACCAGAACCACGCCGTTACGATGAATCAGAAGAAGCGTTTCTAGTGACATTGGCAACGCAATTAGCGGCTATTATTGCTCATGCAGAAGCAACGGGTGTTGTTGATAAATTATTTAATAAACATGAAGCAAAACCTAACGGCGAAGCGGTTTATTCAGGGATTCCCAGTACCGTCGGTGTGGGCATTGGTACGGCTGTCGTGGTATATCCTTTAATGGATTTAGATGCGGTACCGGATCATGAGCCTGAAAATATAGAAGCAGAAATCCGTTTACTCGAATCCGCTCTAGCCGCGGGTAGAGAAGATTTTCGTTTATTGGGCGAAAGGCTTTATCCTAATTTACCCTTAGAAGAACATTCTTTATTTGAAGTGTATCAGCGTATGTTAGATACCACGGATTTAGGCGTGGAAATCATTTATGCGATACGTCGAGGGAATTGGGCGCAAGGTGCACTGCGTGAAGTGATACAAGCTCATGTTAGTAAACTGGAAGCAATGGACAATGAATATTTACGTGAACGAGCCATTGATATTAAAGATCTTGGCCATCGTGTGCTTTCCTATTTACAGCGGAATGACCGGATGTTGCCACAATATGCAGAGCACACCATTTTAATGGGTGAGGCATTAACCGCAGCGGATTTAGCGGAAGTGCCAGAAGGATGCCTAGCAGGTGTGATATCCGCTAAAGGTTCAAGCAGTTCGCATATTGCTATTCTAGCGCGCGCCATGGGCGTGCCGACGGTGATGGGGGTGAGCGATATTCCTATTTATGGATTACAAGGCAAAGCGATTATTGTCGATGGTTATTATGGGCAAATTTATGTATCCCCCAATCCCACCTTGCGTGAAGAGTTTGAGCGGTTAGCACAAGAAGAGCGGGAGTTGATGGTCTCTCTGGAAGTATTGCGTGACCAGCCTGCGCAAACCAAAGAGGGTTCTCGTGTTATCTTGATGGTGAATGCCGGTTTAGGAGCTGATGTGAGTTTATCCTTAGCAGCGGGTGCAGAAGGGGTGGGGCTTTATCGAACTGAAACGCCTTTTTTAATGCGTGATCGATTTCCTTCGAGCGAAGAGCAACGCGTTATTTATCGTCAACTATTAATGTCATTTGCGCCACGACCTGTGATTATGCGAACCTTAGACATTGGTGGTGATAAAGCCTTATCGTATTTTCCAGTCAAAGAGGACAATCCATTTCTAGGATGGCGTGGAGTCCGTATTACCTTGGATCATCCAGAAATTTTTCTGACACAAGTGCGTGCTATGATGCGCGCTAGTCAAGGATTAAATAATTTACGCATTATGTTTCCTATGGTGACGGATGTGAGTGAAGTCGATGAATCCATTCGTTTAGTCAAAAAAGCGCATGCAGAAGTGCTAGAAGAAGGAATACAGATTGAGTTTCCGGAAATGGGCGTGATGGTGGAAGTGCCTTCAGCTGTGTATCAGGCGAGTACCATCGCCAAGCGGGTGGATTTTCTATCGGTAGGGAGTAATGATTTAACGCAATATTTGTTGGCAGTGGATCGTAATAACTCAAGAGTCGCTAATTTATTTGATTCATTGCATCCTGCCGTATTGCGTGCCTTATTACAAGCTGTTGAAGGGGCGCATCAGGAAGGTAAGCATATTAGCATTTGCGGTGAAATGGCAGGTGATCCGGCTTCAGTATTATTGTTGGTGGCAATGGGTTTTGATTCATTAAGTATGAGCGCCTCTTCCTTGAGTCGCATGAAGTGGATTATTAGCCATTTTACTAAGAAAAAAGCCTGTAAGTTATTGCAAGAAGTGTTGGGAATGGAAAGTGCCGTGATGATTCGTTGTCATATGGAGTTAGCGCTGGAACAAGTTGGGTTAGGTGGTTTGATTCGAGCAGGAAAGCGGTAGACAATAGCCTCTCAACAGCAGGTGTTGCGATTCCTTTAGTGACCGAGTATGGTGTCGTTCGATAGATTATTTTTTAGGTGAGTCATGTTAAGTTATCCGGCAATCAATCCTATTGCTTTTCGTCTCGGTCCTTTGTCAGTACATTGGTATGGTCTCATGTATTTAGTGGGTTTTTTAGCCGCATGGGGTTTATTGAGTCAGCGTGCAGCAATGTCTTGTTTCAATTTCAATAAAGAGCATGTATCCGATATGATTTTTTATGCGGCCCTCGGAGTGATTGTTGGAGGACGTTTAGGTTATATGTTGTTTTATGATGTCGATGATATGCTTCATCACCCTGCTCATATTTTTTTGATATGGCAGGGGGGGATGTCTTTTCATGGAGGATTAATAGGTGTTATTGTGGCGATGTGGTTTTATGCACATAAAATCCATCGATCTCTTTTGACTCTGACAGATTTTATTGCTCCTGTAGTTCCCGTTGGGTTAGCGGCTGGACGGGTGGGCAATTTTATCAATGGTGAATTATGGGGTCGTGTGACGGAAATGCCATGGGGTATGGTTTTCCCCCATGCGGGAAATTTGCCGCGCCATCCTTCTCAGTTGTATGAGTTTTTACTGGAAGGTGTGATGTTATTTATTCTGTTATGGTGGTTTGCTAAAAGCGTGCGCCCCACCGGCGCGATATCAGGATTGTTTTTAATGTGGTATGGCTGCTTTCGCTTTCTGATTGAATTTTTCCGTGAGCCCGATGCTCAAATGGGCTTTGTCGCATTTGGGTGGATGACAAAAGGCCAAGTACTATCATTGCCAATGATAGTACTGGGCGCTGTTATGGTGATCTGGGCATATAGCAAAGGAAGGGTAACATTATGCAAGTGTATTTAGATTTTTTGCGACACATTCGAGATACGGGTGTTTCTAAAACAGACCGTACCGGTGTGGGTACGAAGAGTGTTTTTGCTTATCAAATGCGTTTTGACTTAACCAAAGGGTTCCCTTTGGTGACCACTAAGAAGCTATCACTACGCAGTATCATTCATGAATTGTTATGGTTTCTAAAAGGGGATACCAATATTGCCTACTTGCACGATCATCAAGTCACAATTTGGGACGAATGGGCCGATCCTCAGGGTAATTTAGGGCCTATTTACGGCAAACAATGGCGTGCTTGGTCGACGGCTAATCATGAAACCATTGATCAAATGACGTGGCTCATTGAACAAATTAAAACGAATCCAGATTCTCGCAGACTGATTGTCAGCGCCTGGAATGTGGGTGAATTAGCTCAGATGGCCTTGCCGCCTTGCCATCTCTTGTTTCAATTTTATGTGGCGGCTAATCAGTTATCTTGTCAACTGTATCAACGTTCCGCGGATTCTTTTCTGGGGGTCCCTTTTAACATTGCATCCTATGCATTGTTAACGCATATGATAGCAGCGCAATGTAATCTTGAGGTTGGGGAATTGATTTGGACTGGAGGGGATTGTCATATTTACTTAAATCATCTTGAACAAGTTGACTTGCAATTATCACGCAAGCCCATGCCTTTGCCCACATTACAGTTAAAACGTAAACCGGCGTCATTATATGATTATGTATTTGATGATATAGAACTTATTGATTATCAGGCGCATCCGCATATAAAAGGTGCTGTGGCGGTGTAAAAACAAAGGAATAGCAAAAATGAATAGAGTTTTTTCAGTGCAAAAAATGGTAAAATGGAGCATATTAATATGTTATTTATTTGGGATAGGTTCTATCTATTCTGCAATCCATGCCATGGATTGCATCAAAATAGAAGCCAAAAGGGAAAACAAAAACCTCGTTCTCCCAGGACCGATTGAAAAGTACACGCAGGTCATGTATTTTTTTAAAAATCAAACACAACAGAGTATTTGGTTGGATCATCCTGTTCGGCATGCCTCTGCCAGCGCAGGATGGTCGTCTTACATACACCCAGGCCACTGGTCTGCCATCGTGGTGAATAGAAGAGACTTTACGATCAGTTGTGCTGTCATCAAGCCAGGAAAAGTAGATTACCTAGACTGTTCTCGTGCCTTATCAGTGTGTTCACCTAAACCCGTTCCCATGCTACACGGCAAAAGCACCTATTGGGTAGCGGAGGATAAGCCTTGGGATGATTTGTTAAAAGCGATCGGGAACCGAAAATTACACTAGGAGCCCTAATGACATTGATCCTCTCGATAGCTTTGGTCGAGTGTCGCTGTCTCAGCCCGTTCTTGCGTGGCAACAATTTGATTGCTGGTGGCGCCATTAAAAATAATGCGCTGCTTCAGTTCCTTGCACATGGCCTTGCGGTTTTCTTCAGGGTTATTTTGAAATAGGGCACAAGAGGATAGGCAAAGCAGTAACAAAAGAGACCACAAGGTTTTTAACACGGTAGGAGCTCCTGATCGATAGTATCCTTTTGTTACTTTACACAAAATGGTCGTATTTTTCCTCACATTTCTATGTACATCAGAGTACTTTTTCTCAATTCGAGAGAGGCCCTTAGGGTAGCAGGTATAGGCTGCTCAGTGAATAATCGATGGAAAAAAAAGGTCGGCAGGAGTATCTTATACTACAATGACATATCACGTTGAATACGGTTGGAGAATGGTAAGAAAAAAGCAAGTAAACAGCAAAGATCGATACGCAGAGCGTGAGTCTCAAAAATATGAACACCCTATTCCTAGTCGCGAATTTATCCTAGAGCATTTAGCCGAACGAGGTAGTCCAGCTACGTTTCGCCAGTTACAAGACGAGCTAGCTCTCAAAACATCTCAAAAGAAAGAAGCACTTAGACGCCGTTTACGGGCGATGATGCGAGACGGGCAATTAATGCAAAATAGGCGCGGCGCGTTTGGTCCACTAGACAAAATGAGCTTAATTTTGGGGCGAGTGATTGGACACAAAGATGGCTTTGGTTTTTTAGTGCCAGAGCATGGCGGGGGTGATTTATTTTTGAATGCCCGCCAAATGCGTGCTGTATTTCATGACGATAAAGTGTTGGCGACTGTATCCGATGTGGATAGCAGAGGCCGTCGTGAAGGGACTATTGTCGAAGTATTGGAACATAATACTAAAGAATTGGTAGGACGTTTCAAATTTGAGTCAGGTATTGCCTATGTGCAGCCAACCAATACCCGTATCACGCAAGATATTTTAATTCCCTCGACAGCAGTACATGGCGCAAAACCTGGCCAAATGGTCATTGTTGACATCATGACACAACCCAGCATGACCACGCGACCGACTGGAAGAATCAAAGAAATTTTGGGGGCCCATATGGCTCCAGGAATGGAAATCGATGTGGCGATTCGCAATCACGATATTCCATATGAATGGCCAGATGTCGTATTGAAAGAAGCAGCCCAATTTCCAACGCAGGTGCCAGTGGATGCTATGGCACATCGAATCGATGTGCGCGAGCTTGCTTTTGTCACGATTGATGGAGAAGACGCAAAAGATTTTGATGACGCGGTGTTTTGTCAACCCGGAGAACAAGGGGGGTGGGTCTTATCGGTCGCGATTGCCGATGTCAGTTATTATGTTAGACCGAACACAGCATTAGATGAAGAAGCATTTATTCGCGGTAACTCGGTGTATTTTCCTGAGCGTGTGATTCCGATGTTACCCGAAGCCTTATCCAATGGACTTTGTTCATTGAATCCAGAGGTAGATCGTTTAACGATGATTTGTGAAATGCATATTAGTGCTGCCGGTAAACTGGGGCGTTATCATTTTTATGAGGGGGTCATTCAATCTAAAGCGCGTTTAACCTATAACCAAGTCCATCAAATCATCGTGGAACAAGACCCCGTATTTCGACAACAATACCGTACGTTATTACCCCAATTAAATGATTTAGTTGCCGTCTATCGCGCCTTGCATGCTGCACGGATTAAACGAGGCGCTCTCGATTTTGAATTACCTGAAACTAAAATTATTTTTGGTAAAAATAAAAAAATTGAGCGCATTG
>JAKBCU010000018.1 GCA_021807565.1 Pseudomonadota bacterium
GGTCATATCCATGGGTTCGTGTGCGAATGGGGGTGGTTATTACCATTATTCTTATTCGGTGGTGCGTGGTTGTGATCGCATCGTCCCCGTTGATATTTACGTCCCAGGTTGTCCGCCAACAGCAGAGGCGCTGATGTATGGTGTGATACAATTACAAAACAAAATTAAGCGCAACAAAATCATTGAACGATAAGGTAAGCCAATGACAGATGTCAATGCATTGTCTCTCAACGTAAATGAACGATTGGCGGATCGAATTCGTTCCTCATCGGTTGCAATCGCCGAACTGACGGTTGATGTGGCGCGTGACCATTTGCTTGACGTGTGTTTGGCATTACGTGACGATGCGTTGTTTCAGTTTGATCAATTGATTGATGTCTGTGGTGTCGATTATTTGCATTATGGTATCAGTGAATGGGAAACTCAATCGGCCACAGCGAGTGGTTTCGAGCGCGGAGTGGATCAAAGTGCTATGCTTCAGGCACCTCACAAAGTCAATCGGTTTGCTGCTGTCTATCATTTACTGTCACTCAGTCACAATCATCGCATTCGCCTTCGTGTTTTCTTAGACGAAACCTCCCTAGAGGTGCCCTCTGTCGTTAGCATCTGGCCGTCGGCCAATTGGTTTGAGCGCGAAGCATTTGATTTGTTCGGTATCTTATTTTTAGGCCATCCTGATTTACGCCGTATTTTGACAGACTATGGTTTTGTCGGTCATCCCTTTCGCAAAGATTTTCCGTTAAGCGGACACGTAGAAGCACGTTATGATGCCGCACAACAATGCGTGCTGTATGAACCCGTCACGGTCGTGCCACGCATTTTAGAGCCAAAAGTCATTCGTGACGACAACCGTTATCGCATGGGAGAGCCATGAGATGACCCTGCCTGACATCCGCCATTACACTTTTAATTTTGGTCCGCAGCATCCTGCCGCACACGGCGTCTTGCGTTTGATTTTAGAAGTCGATGGTGAAACGATTATTCATGCCGATCCACATGTGGGTTTGTTGCATCGCGCGACAGAAAAACTAGCCGAAAGCAAACCGTATAACCACACGATTGGTTACATGGATCGCCTCGATTATGTTTCAATGATGTGTAATGAACATGGGTATGTGTTAGCGATTGAAAAATTACTCGGCATCACCCCGCCATTACGCGCACAATACATTCGTGTCATGTTTGATGAAATGACGCGGTTACTCAATCATTTGTTGTGGTTAGGCGCGCATGGGTTAGATATTGGCGCCATGAGCATGTTTTTATATTGCTTTCGTGAACGAGAAGATTTGCTAGATTGTTATGAAGCCGTATCCGGTTCTCGCATGCACGCAACTTATTATCGCCCGGGCGGGGTATACCGTGATCTTCCTGTTAACATGCCGCAGTACAAACCCTCTCTGTGGCACAGTAAAAAAGAAGTGGCGGCGTTAAATGAAAATCGCCAGGGTTCTTTGCTTGATTTTATCTGGGATTTTACGGAACGGTTTCCCGAACGCGTTGCCAGTTATGAAACCTTGCTCACCCATAATCGCATTTGGAAACAGCGAACGGTTAATATCGGTGTGATCTCACCTGAGCGAGCCATTGCAATGGGCTTTTCAGGCCCTATGCTCCGAGGCTCAGGCGTGGCTTGGGATTTACGTAAAAAACAACCGTATGAAGTCTATGATCAATTGGATTTTGCCATTCCTGTGGGTGTGAACGGCGACTGTTACGATCGTTACTTGGTGCGTGTTGAAGAAATGAAACAATCGAACCATATTATTCGTCAGTGTGTCAATTGGCTGCGGCAAAATCCCGGCCCTGTGATGATAGAGAATCACAAAGTGGCACCGCCTACGCGCGTGGATATGAAGAAAAAAATGGAATCCCTTATCCATCATTTTAAACTCATGACGGAAGGATATGCCTTGCCCGTAGGCGAAGCTTATGCTGCCATTGAGCATCCTAAAGGTGAATTTGGTGTCTATTTAATATCGGATGGAGCCAATAAACCCTACCGTTTAAAAATTCGTGCAGCCGGTTTTGCGCATTTGGCCGCGCTGAATGAAATGGTAAAAGGCCATATGATTGCTGATGTCGTCGCTATTTTATCCAGTTTAGATATTGTGTTTGGAGAGATTGATCGCTAATGACTGAAGCTACACAACGCAAGACAAGTTTGTCACCTCGTGTTTGCAGCGCCATTGATCGCTGGTTAACGCGTTATCCTGCGGATCAAAAACGCTCGGGCGTGATGCAGGCATTGATGTTTGCACAGGAAGAAAATGGGGGTTGGTTAACGACCTCATTGATGGATGCCGTAGCCGACTATTTAGATATGCCGCGGATTGCTGTCTATGAAATCGTATCTTTTTATACCCTATATAACATCCATCCCGTGGGTCGGCATGTGATTTATGTCTGTACCAATATTTCTTGCATGTTAAACGGGTCTGATCGCATTCTCTCGCATTTTAAAAAACGGTTAGAGATTGATTGCAATGAAACGACAATCGATGGCAAATTTACCCTGCGCGAAACAGAATGTTTAGCCGCTTGCACGGCAGCCCCTATGTGTCAAATCAATAAAAAATATTATGAAAATCTCACGACGGAAAAAGTCGATGCGATTTTAGCCGAGTTGGAGTAATCGCTGTGGCAAATGAAATTTGTTTCCGCACGTTGCATTTAGATACACCCTGGACATTGAAAACCTATCAAAGTGTCGGTGGTTATGAGCAATGGAAAAAGCTGTTACGAGAAAAAACGCCGCCAGAAAAAGTCATTGAAATCGTTAAATTATCTGCACTACGGGGTCGAGGTGGGGCAGGGTTTTCAACGGGACTGAAATGGAGTTTTATCAAACATGACATGCCTGGACAGAAATACGTATTGTGTAATGCCGATGAGGGTGAGCCAGGCACGTGTAAAGACCGCGACATTTTACGTTTTAATCCACATCAGTTGATTGAGGGTCTTGCGATTGCGGGTTATGCCATGGGTGCATCCGTTGCTTATAATTACATTCGTGGCGAATTTCACGAACCCATTGAACGATTTGATCAAGCATTAGAAGAGGCATATCGGGCCGGCTTACTGGGGAAAAATATCTTAGGTTCAGGTATCGATTTTGAACTGTATACGCACTTAGGCGCCGGCGCTTATATTTGCGGTGAAGAGACAGCGCTCATGGAATCCTTGGAAGGCAAAAAAGGGATGCCGCGTTTTAAACCCCCTTTTCCAGCAGGCCGCGGGTTATATGGCAGGCCCACCACGATTAATAACGTTGAAACATTTGCTTCGATCCCTGTCATTTTACAACAGGGATCAGAATGGTTTTTGTCGTTAGGCAAACCCAATAATGGCGGTTGCAAAATATTTTGCGTATCCGGTCATGTGAATAAACCGGGTAATTATGAAGTTCCTTTAGGTACTCCTTTTAAAGTGTTATTAGACATGGCGGGTGGAGTGCGCAATGGTCATCGGTTAAAAGCAGTGATACCCGGCGGTTCTTCCATGCCGGTGTTGCCAGCGGACGTGATGATGTCGCTCGATATGGATTATGATTCGATTCAAAAAGCGGGTTCAGGCTTAGGATCGGGTGCCGTGATTGTGATGGATGAAACCGTTTGCATGGTGCGCATGTTAGAACGTATTTCGGATTTTTATAGGGAAGAATCGTGTGGTCAATGTACGCCGTGCCGCGAAGGAACGGGTTGGTTATATCGTTTAGTTCATCGTATCGAACACGGTGACGCAACGGTGGATGACATTGAGAACTTGCGCCGTGCCGCTAAAAACATTGAAGGCCGGACCATTTGTGCTTTTGGTGAAGCAGCCGCTTGGCCAGTGGGGGGTTTTTTAAAACACTTTTATGATGAATTTGTGTATCATGTGGAACATAAGCGATGTAAGGTGTGACTCGTTTTTAGGTATATGAAATGTCAGACATTGAAATTGAAATAGATGGTAAGCCGTTAAAGGCAAAGCCCAATAGCATGGTGATGCAAGTAGCGGATGAAGCGGGTATTTATATTCCGCGTTTTTGCTACCATAAACATTTATCGGTGGCGGCAAATTGCCGTATGTGTCTTGTCGAAGTCGAAAAATCACCTAAACCACTACCTGCTTGCGCCACTCCCGTGACGCCAGGCATGAAAGTCTTGACGCGTTCCCCAAAAGCCATGGCTGCACAAAAAGCAGTAATGGAATTTTTACTCATTAACCATCCCCTCGATTGCCCGATTTGCGATCAAGGCGGCGAGTGTGAGTTGCAAGATTTAAGTATGGGCTATGGATCCGCTGAATCGTATTTTACCGAAGGAAAACGTGCAGTCAAAGATCAAGATATTGGCCCATTGATTGCAACCGATATGACCCGCTGTATTCAATGTACGCGTTGCGTGCGTTTTGGCACAGAAGTGGCAGGCCAACGCGAGCTAGGTGCAGTGAACCGTGGCGAGCATATGAAAATTACGACCTATATTGAACGGGCATTGCATTCAGAGCTATCGGGCAACATCATTGATCTTTGTCCTGTAGGTGCATTGACTTCGAAACCCTTTCGCTTTACGGCACGTCCATGGGAGTTAACGCAATATCCTAGTGTGGCTGTGCATGATTGTTTAGGTTCTAATATTTATGTCCATACACGTCGAGGCGACGTGATGCGTGTTGTGCCGCGTGAAAATGAAGCCATTAATTTAACCTGGATTTCTGATCGTGATCGTTTTAGTTATGAAGGATTGCATCACATCGATCGTTTGGCAAAACCCTGGATTCGTGTCGATCGACGCTGGCAAGAAACGGATTGGTCAACGGCATTAACCTTTGCTGCGCGTGGACTGCAACGCGTGATTGTTTCAGATCCTAAACAACTCGGTGCGCTTGCATCACCGAATGCCACGCTAGAAGAATTGTACTTATTGCAAAAACTGGTCAGACAACTGGGCAGTCCGAGTATTGATCACCGATTACGGCAAGTGGATTTTGCCGATCAAGATGACATGCCAATGATGCCAGGGTTGACCATGGCAATGAAAGACATAGAACAAAGTGATGCGATTTTATTGGTAGGATCACGCATTCAACAAGATCAACCGATCGCGGCGCTCCGTGTGCGTCAAGCGGCGCTCAATCAGGCGCATGTATTAGCCGTTAACATGATGGATGATGATGTGTGTTTTCAACAAACCGTAAAACGTATTGTAGCGCCGCATCAGTTTGTGAACACACTCGCTGCCATTGCTAAAGCATTAATAGGCGAACAGCCGGAATGGGCCGAGATTGAGGTAACAGAACACGATAGCATCATTGCGACGCATTTACAGAACAGTAAAAAGGCGGTGATATTGGTGGGATTAGCTGCGTTTAACCATCCTGAAGCATCACACATTCGACGATTCACTCAGTGCATTGCAAAAGCCTGTGGAGCAAAAGTGGGTTTTTTAACTGACGGGTGTAATGCGGCAGGTGCTTGGTTGGCGGGTGCTATTCCGCATCGCGCCGCCCAGGCACATCCTGTTTCTGAGGTAGGGTTAAATGCCAATACGATGTGGCATGAAGCTCGTAAAGCGTATGTATTATTCAACGTTGAACCTGATTTGGATTGTGCGAATCCTGTTGCAGCGGCACATGCGCTTGAGCAAGCTGAATTTACTGTGGCTTTTTCCGTATTTCAAAATCCATTGCTTTCTGACTATGCGCATGTCATTTTACCGATTGCTGCATTTACTGAAACATCGGGGACGTTTATTAATGCGATGGGAGATTGGCAAACCATCAAAGGCATGGCATCGCCTTATGGCGAAGCGCGCCCTGCTTGGAAGGTATTGCGAACTTTAGCGAATTTGTTGCACTTAGAAGGGTTTGACCACGATTCCACAGAAGCGGTTCGACAGGAAGTAGAATCCATTTCAGTACATCCATTACAGGAAAATACAGGTTCTGTTCCGGTATTGAAAGCGTCTTATGCCGCCTTGTCCCGTATTGGCGACATTCCTCTTTATGCCGGTGATAGTTTGGTTCGGCATGCGAAAGCATTACAAGCGACGCAATCGATCATTGAGGGTGAGCTTGCGGCGGTGCGTATGCATCCTGCACTGGCTGCCGCCTTATCTTTAAAACCATTGGACAAAGTGACTGTAAAACAAGGACGCTATCACGGAATACGTTTACCGGTTATCCTAGATCAACGCGTGCCAGAGCAAGCTGTTTATATTCCTGCAGCCCTGGCGGCGACAAATGGGTTAAGCGAATTATTCGGTTCAATTGAGATACAAAAATGATGATGGCGGAATTCGTTTTAATAGGCACCATTCTTTTGAAAATCATTGCGATGGTGATCGTGTTATTGTTGGCTGTGGCGTATCTTACGTTTATGGAACGTAAAGTGATTGGTTATATGCAACAGCGCATTGGTCCAAATCGCATTGGGCCATTGGGTTTATTGCAACCGATTGCCGATGTGGTGAAACTATTAAATAAAGAAATCATTATCCCCAGTGCTTCCAATCGATTTCTCTTTATGATTGCACCCATGATTAGCATTTTTACTGCATTGGCCGCCTGGGCCGCCATTCCTTTAGATCAAGCTTTTGTGTTAGCGAATATTAATGCCGGTGTATTATATATTTTTGCTTTATCCTCCTTGGGTGTATACGGCATATTAATTGCGGGTTGGGCATCGAATTCGAAGTATGCTTTATTTGGTGCGATGCGTGCGGCAGCGCAATCCATTTCTTATGAAATTGCCATGGGGTTTGCGATTGTCGGTGTCATGATGGCGGCGGGTTCATTAAATTTTCAAGCCATTATTCACGCACAAGCCGGTGGGATTTGGCATTGGTATTGGCTGCCTTTATTTCCATTATGGATGGTGTATTGGATTTCAGGTGTCGCTGAAACCAATCGGGCTCCTTTTGACGTCGCAGAAGGTGAATCCGAGCTGGTCGCGGGTTTTCATGTGGAATATTCAGGCAGCATGTTTGCCTTATTTTTCTTAGCCGAATATATCAATATGATTTTAATTTCCACGTTGGCAGCCATATTGTTTTTTGGTGGATGGCTATCCCCTTTTGAAGGGATTCCTGGTTTGGAAACGGCTTTTGCTTGGGTCCCCGGCGTGGTGTGGCTTTTAATCAAATTAGCCTTTTTTGTATTTTGTTATTTATGGTTTAGAGCTACTTTTCCACGGTATCGTTATGATCAAATTATGCGACTCGGTTGGAAGATTTTAATTCCTGTCACCCTGGTTTGGATTGTGGTAATTGCATTGGCTGTGCAATGGCAGGTTGGCCCATGGTTTACAGGGGTATGAGAAAGACATGATGCAACGATTGATTCAATTCATAAAAACATTCTCTTTATGGGAATTGGTATCAGGCCTTAAATTGACCGGACGGTATTTATTTTCACGCAAAATAACGGTGCAATACCCAGAAGAAAAAACACCGACATCGCCTCGCTTCCGAGGGATTCATGCATTGCGTCGTTATCCAAACGGTGAAGAACGCTGTATTGCATGCAAATTGTGCGAAGCAGTTTGTCCTGCATTAGCCATCACCATTGAAGCGGAACCACGTTTTGACGGTTCTCGTCGAACGACCTTGTATGAAATTGATTTATTCAAATGTGTTTATTGCGGGTTTTGTGAAGAATCTTGTCCGGTGGATTCGATCGTATTAACTCGATTTCATGATTATCATATGGAGCATCGCGGCGAAAATATTTTAACCAAGGAAAAATTGTTAGCGATTGGTGATCGATATGAAACTGAGATTGCTGCCGATCGCGCTACCGATGCGAGGTATCGCTAATGATGAGCATCGCACAACTCTTTTTTTATGTCTCAGCAGCAGTGGCCGTTATTTCAGGATTCATGGTGGTCATTTCCAAAAATCCTGTGCGAGCCGTTTTATTTTTAGTGTTGGCCTTTTTTGCTACGGCAGGTATTTGGATGTTATTAGAAGCCGAATTTTTAGCACTTATTTTAGTGTTAGTGTATGTCGGTGCGGTCATGACGTTATTTTTATTCGTTGTCATGATGTTACATATCGATTGGATCGTTCATCGTAAAGCGTTTGTGCGCTATTTACCAGTGGGTTTATGTGTGGCATTACTTACCGTTGGCTTATCTATTCGGATGCTTGGACCATCCCATTTTAATTTGGCTAACGTGGCGGCTCCCGCCGCTAAACCGGCAGACTATAGCAATATTGCCGATTTGGGTGCTGTATTGTATACGGATTATGCATACCCATTTGAAATTGCTGCATTACTATTATTAACCGCTATTATCGCGGCCATTAGCTTGACACATCGGCGACCGAAAGGGCGTAAACAACAAGAGGTGAGTGCGCAAATTGCAGTGCGCCGACAAGATAGGGTGCATTTAATTAAGATGCCGAGTGAGAAAAAACGGTGAAAGCAGAACGATCCGTTACATCGGTGATAGTGCGTGATAAAGCCTGTTTTTTTCAAGAGGTGTTAACATGGTTTCACTCAGTCAATATTTAATGTTTGCAGCCATCCTATTCGGTTTAGGTGTGGCGGGTATCATGATTAACCGAAAAAATATCATTGTGTTAATGATGTCGATTGAGTTGATTTTGTTAGCAGTCAATACCAATTTTGTCGCTTTTTCGCATTTTCTTAACAATAATACAGGCCAAATTTTTGTGTTTTTTATTTTGACGGTGGCCGCGGCGGAAGCAGCCATTGGCTTAGCTATTTTAGTGGTTATCTATCGACATAAAGGTACGATCGACGTTGAAAAACTCGATCTATTAAAAGGATAACATGATGCTTCAACCTTATTTATGGATAGCCCTGCTCGTGAGTGTATTACCTCTGGTAGGTGCTTTGATTGCTGGATTATTCGGCAAAACCATAGGTCGTCGTGCGACGCACTGGGTGACGATTACCTTAGTCGGTATTGCATTTGTGTTAGCCGCTTATTTGTTTTATCGCATCGTGTGGTTAGGTGAGCCCGCTGAAGAAGGCGTGGTTTATACCTGGGTGCAGTCGGGTGCTTTTCGATTTGATGTGGGTGTATTGTTAGATCGCTTGAGTGCCACCATGATTTTTGTGGTGACGTTTGTTTCACTCGTCGTTCATATCTACACAGTCGGTTATATGGCAGAAGATCCTGGGTATACCCGCTTTTTTAGTTATGTATCCTTATTCACATTTGCGATGTTAATCTTAGTGCTAGCCAATAATTTTTTCTTAATGTTTTTTGGCTGGGAAGGCGTCGGGCTCGTTTCCTATTTACTGATTGGTTTCTGGTTTAAGCGTGAATCGGCTGTGTTAGGCAGCTTGAAAGCATTTTTAGTGAATCGTGTTGGCGATATCGGTTTTGTGTTAGCGATTGCTTGTTTACTCATGTTTTTAGGCAATGTCGATTATCATACGGTGTTTTCCCATGTGACCGAGTTAACGGAAAAAAGCATTCACTTGTTTCCAGGTGTTCCGGTTTCAGCGGTAACGCTGGTGTGTGTTTTGCTTTTTATCGGTGCTATGGGCAAGTCTGCACAAGTGCCTTTGCATGTTTGGTTGCCTGAATCGATGGAAGGTCCTACGCCGATTTCTGCGTTGATTCACGCAGCTACCATGGTGACAGCAGGTATTTATATGGTGGCGCGCTGCTCTCCTTTATTTGAATATTCATCGATCGCACTCAGTTTAGTGATGGTCATTGGTGCGACCACTTGCTTTTTCATGGGGCTCTTGGCGTTCACTCAATATGATATTAAACGCGTTATCGCGTATTCTACTTTATCACAGTTGGGTTACATGACGGTTGCGCTCGGTGCTTCAGCGTATGATGCAGCCATTTTTCATTTAATCACTCATGCGTTTTTCAAAGCGCTACTTTTCTTGGCGGCGGGTTCGGTAATTATCGCCTTGCATCATGAACAAGATATGCGAAAAATGGGCGGCCTTGCACCGTTCATGCCGGTCACGTATCTAACCTTTGTGATTGGGGCAGTGTCGATGGCAGCGATTCCGCCTTTTTCCGGATTTTATTCTAAAGATGCTATTATTGCGGCGGTGCAAGCGTCTACTCTTCCAGGTGCATCGTATGCCTATTTTTGCGCGATGGCAGGCGCTGTGATCACACCGCTTTATATTTTCCGAGCCTTGTTTTTAACCTTTCACGGACCTGCTAAACCACTCTCAAAAAAAGCAAAAGAGTCGCCATGGGTCATATTAATTCCGCTGATTGCTCTCGCTATTCCTAGCGTTTTCATTGGCGCCGTATTAATTGGCCCCATATTATTTTTTAACCCCACGTTATTGGGCGATGCCATCTTCGTGTTACCTTCGCATCATCCATTCGTTCACATGGCGCAAGAATTTCAGGGTGCAAAAACCATGGCATTGACGGCGGGGTTCCATCTGACATTTTGGCTGTCGCTAGGTGGTATTGTGGCTGCCTGGTTTTTCAATATGGGTTACCCAGCGTTGACGGACTGGTTGAAAAAACGGTTTTCGATTCTGTACGATATTTTACTCAATAAATATGGTTTTGATGAATTCAACCAACGTGTGTTAGTGCGGGGTACACGTCGATTAGGATACTTTTTTTATGACATCAGCGATTTAAAATTCATTGACGGTGTCATCGTGAATGGTTCCGGCAAATTGATTCGTTTATTGGCCGGCGTGATGCGTCGTGTGCAAACAGGTTATTTGTACGATTATGCCTTCATCATGATGCTGGGCTTAGTCGCCTTTCTCGCTTGGTATGTGTTGGGACTTTAGATTTATGGATTCATATTTATTAAGTAGTTTAATTTGGTTTCCAGTCGTCGGGTCGGTGGCTGTATTGATGACGGGCGGTGATAAAAACGCAGATACAGCACGAGGTATTGCAGCGTTTGTTGCGATCGCCAACTTGTTATTGTGTATTCCTCTTTACATGGCATTTGATCCTTCGAGTTATCTCATGCAATTTCAAGAAGATCATTTGTGGATTCGTGCCTATAAAATTCATTATGGATTAGGTGTTGACGGTATTTCCCTTGCCATGATTATTCTAACAAATTTTACCGGACTGCTGGTTATTTTAGCCGGTTGTCATGCGATTAAAGTCCGTGTGGCACAATACATGGCTGCTTTCTTGACCATGCAAGGCATGATGATTGGTGTATTCGCAGCAACGGATGCCATTCTATTTTATGTGTTTTGGGAAGGCATGTTGATTCCGATGTACTTGAGTATTGGCATGTGGGGTAGTGCGAATCGTTCTTATGCCTCGATCAAGTTTTTCTTGTATACGTTTCTTGGCTCCATTTTGATGTTGATTGCTTTGCTGTATTTATATCACTACACGGGCACATTTAAGATACAAGAATTTTATGGGTTAAAATTTAGTCTTCACACCCAAGAATTAATATTTTTTGCTTTTTTCTTGGCATTTGCTGTCAAAGTTCCCATGTGGCCAGTTCACACGTGGTTGCCTGATGCGCATACCGAAGCGCCATCGGGCGGTTCTGTTGTGTTAGCGGCTTTAATGCTGAAGTTGGGAATTTACGGGTTTTTACGATTCAGTATGCCGATTACACCATTGGCTTGTCAGCATTTGGCATGGTTTATGATTACGCTGTCCTTGATTGCAATCGTTTATATTGGCTTAGTTGCTATTATTCAAACGGACATGAAAAAGTTGATCGCGTACTCTTCCATTGCACACATGGGGTTTGCCACGCTGGGTTGTTTTATGATTTATGATATTGTGGTTCATACGCCGGATTATCAAGATGCGTATATGAGCCTTGAAGGTGCCGTGATTCAAATGATTGCCCATGCCTTTGGTTCAGGCGCCATGTTTTTAGGCATAGGCATGCTGGCGGACCGTTATTATAATCATAGTCGTTTAATCAAAGATTACGGCGGCATTGCATCACGCATGCCTGCGTTTGCCGCTTTTTTCATGTTGTTTGCCATGTCTAATGTGGGCTTGCCCGGTACAGCGGGCTTTGTCGGCGAGTTTATGGTGATTACCAGCGCCATTCAAGCGCATTTTTGGGTGGCATTTGTGGCGGCATTGACCTTAATTCTCGCCGCTTCGTATACCTTGTGGATGTATAAACGCGTTTTCTTTGGCAACATCGCGAATGATCAGGTTGCACAAATGGAAGATTTGCATTGGATAGAAAAAACGAATTATATTTTGTTGGCAGTGGGTGTATTTTTTGTAGGGTTATATCCCACGCCAGTTTTAAATGTGTTGCATGCGACCATTGGTAATTTATTAATCCAGAGCTTACCGTATGCACAGCCACATTAATACTATGACATAAAAAACGGATATCGCTTATGAGTTTTATCTTACCTATTTTTTCCGCGGCCATGCCAGAACTGTTTGTGTTATGCATGGCAAGCCTGATTTTATTAGTCGATGTATTTTTGCCTGAGCGAGCGCGCATCATCACCTATGTGTTGGTGCAACTGACGCTCATTGGATCTTTTTTGTTGTCTGCAGCGGAGTATCGAGATCAGGTTGAGCCCATTATCACGTTCAGCGGGCACTACATTTTAGATAAATTAGCCGTCTTGACGAAACTGTTTTTGTTAGTCGCCAGTTTTTTTGCTTTTATTTACGCAAGACACTATACCAAAGAGCATCATATAGCACGCGGTGAATATTATATTTTAGGGTTGTTTGCTGTGTTGGGCATGCAAATCATGGCATCGGCCTATAGTTTTTTAACGATTTATCTTGGCTTAGAATTAGTGTCGTTGTCATTGTATGCCATGGTTGCTTTACAAAAAAAATCGAATGTGGCAACGGAAGCAGCGATGAAATATTTTATTACAGGCGCACTGGCATCTGGATTTTTATTGTATGGCATTTCCATTGTGTATGGCGTGACTGGAAAAATTAGCGTCGCAGAAGCGGCTGGTTTTTTACAAACTGTTTCCATGAGCCAACAAGGTATTGTGTTGTTTGGTTTGATTTTTATGATGGCGGGTTTGCTGTTTAAATTGGGTGCTATTCCATTTCATCTATGGGTGCCGGATGTATATGATGGTGCGCCAACCTCAGTGACACTTTTTATTGCTAGCGCACCCAAGATTGCAGCATTTGCTATTGCGATGCGTATTTTGGTCGAAGCTATGCCGGGCTTAGTCATACCGTGGACACATATTTTAACCGTATGTGCCGTTTTATCGATGTTTTTCGGAAATGTGTTGGCGATTGCGCAAACCAATATTAAACGGATGTTGGCCTATTCGTCGATTGCGCATATGGGTTATACGTTATTGGGTTTTATTGCAGGACCTCATTCACAGCAAGGGTATTCGGCAGGTATGTTTTATATTACCACCTATGTGCTGGTTGCGGCAGGTGCATTTGCCATTATCGCATTATTGAGTAAACCCGATGCCGAGTTCGATCATATTGATGATTTGCGAGGCTTGAACGAACGCAATCCTTGGCTCGCTTTCATGATGTTACTCTTGATGTTTTCCATGGCAGGGGTGCCGCCGACCGTCGGATTTTTTGCAAAGCTAGGCTTGCTTGAATCCTTGGTTGAAGCACACCTGGTTTGGCTGGCTGCATTAGCGTTGTTATTTGCCATCGTAGGGGCTTACTATTATTTACGCGTCATTATGTATATGTATTTTGAAGAACCCAAACGAGCTTTTGTTGGGACGCCTCTTTCGATTTCTCCGGGTGTCATGGCTGCCATTTCTGTCAATGGTGCTGCAGCGTTGCTCTTGGGCCTATTTCCGAGCGCATTGATTGATATGTGCCGTATTTCTGCTAGCTAACTCTATAAAAAATAAGCATTTTTTCATATAAGACCCATCAGGTTATCCTGAGATTCCCCTATTTATAGTTCAAAATAAAATCGATTTATACAAATATCAATCAATTTAATGATTTCTTAACAATTAGGTTACATACTCACTGAATAATAAATAAACAACTGAATTCTAACTATCTCGACGAGGGGATATCCATATGCACGCACACACATCTACTACTACTACTAATAATACGATTACCCAAGGCCTTAGCATGGGCCTTAGCATGGCTAATCTATTCCCCACTGCAACGCCAGTGCCGCAACCACAACTACAACCGCAACCACAACTACAACCGCCACCACAACCACAACCGCAACCACAACTACAACCGCAGCCTCAACCACAACCGCAATCACAACAGGTTGAACAGAAACAGCCCAACTCGCCTCATGTGCCACAACAGGGGAGCTATCAGGTGGTATCATGTATCGCAACGACGGAGATTAATGGGCTTATATCTTACATGCTGGGCACCGGCACAACACTCGTATGGGAGCATTACGACTGCAGTTCTGTAACGATAGAACATCTTTCAGAAGGGATAAAGGTGAACGCTCATTTGCATCCCAATACGAGCAAGAATCCTAAAGGTTTTGGGCTATTAGCGCCGTATCAGTTCGAGATGCATTTTCACATCCAGTTACATGAGTCTGATAAAGTCACTTTAATAGGGACTGAGGTACATGGGCTCTCTGGAAACGTGGTCTTACCAGTTGTTAAGAAAGAAGTATGCTTAGAAGGAAAGAAGCTTTCTGGAGAGAAGATTCCATTCAAGGCTTGTCGAGAGGAGAAGGAAGGCCATTATACATTGAACGCAACAATTGAACTAAAGCAAGTAAAAAGTCTTGGAGAGGCCACTCACAATACAGCGCTTGATGCATGCATAAAGGGTGCTATTAGCTATTTTGCTAATCCAGTAGTCATAGAAATAAAGATAAGAAAAAAGACAGAAACAACAGGGCTCGGTGAAACCCAAGACAGCGCCCAGCCTAATAAACCAGGGCCCAAGTAACCTTTTTTAGGACACATCCTACTCACACCCGCGCTCGGTTTTAACCCGAGTTCGGGTTTAGCCAGTGATATCGGTTACAGGGTTTCTTCAGTGCGTTGGGTCAGCACGTCATAGCCGGTTTCGGTCACTAAAATAGTATGTTCCCATTGCGCTGACAGACGATGATCTTTAGTGACAACGGTCCAACCGTCGGGTAATAGTTTAACAAAGCGTTTTCCAGCATTAATCATGGGTTCAATCGTAAAAATCATGCCAGGTTTTAATGGTTCACCGGTACCACGAATGCCGTAATGCAATACATTCGGTGGTTCATGAAACGTTTGTCCAATACCATGACCACAATATTCACGCACCACAGAGAACCGATTTTTTTCCGCATGTTCTTGAATGACAGCGCCAATGTCGCCTAAATAAGCACCGGGCTTAACGGCTTTAATTCCTAAATAAAGGCATTCTTGGGTTATTTTAATGAGTCGATCCGCCAAAATAGAGGGTTTACCAATCGTAAACATTTTGCTGGTATCGCCATGGTATCCGTCCTTTAAAACAGTAATATCAATGTTGATGATATCGCCTTCTTTGAGTTTTTTAGGCCCTGGAATCCCGTGGCAAACTTGATGGTTGACCGACGTGCAAATGGATTTTGGAAAACCGTGATAATTTAAAGGAGCCGGAATGGCGTGTTGGGTATTCACGATATAGTCATGGCATATCTGGTTTAGCTCGTCTGTCGTGACATCGGCACGGACATACGGTGTGATCATATCGAGTACTTCGGCGGCGAGTCGGCCTGCTATTCGCATTTTTTCAATGTCTTGGGGTGTCTTAATCGTAATATCCATAAGTTCTTTTACACTCAATCGCAATCAATAATAAGGTGCTCACCATCGCAGGTATCATGACAATTGTCAAAAAACCTTAGCTATGATATAAAGACGGGCTGATTATTAGCAACTGAAAAGTATGAATAAACCGCACATGTACTTCTATTACTGACCGGGTGCCTCGTCAAAGAGGTTGGTCAGTAAGGTACATGGAGGCCCAACCCAACCATAGAGGAAAACACATGTCATTATCTGTTACGATGCGCGACCTGCTGAAAGCGGGCGTACACTTTGGCCACCAAACCTGTCACTGGAATCCAAAAATGACAGCGTATATTTTTGGTTCGCGCAGCAAAATTCACATTATTAATTTAGAAAAAACTTTGCCGATGATGAGAGAAGCGCTGGGCTTTATTGCAAAGACAGCTTCTAAAAAAGGCAAAATCTTATTTGTCGGCACCAAGCAAGCCGCGCAAGAGGTTGTGAAAGAAGAAGCGATTCGTTGTCATATGCCTTACGTCAATCATCGCTGGTTAGGCGGTATGTTGACAAACTACAAGACCATTCGTCAATCCATTAAGCGCTTGAAAGAATTAGATCTCATGGTTGAGAAAAGCAGTTTTGGTCGGTTAACCAAAAAAGAAATTCTTAATTTAAACCGTGAAAGAGATAAATTGGAACGTGGTTTAGGCGGCATCAAAAATATGGGCGGCTTACCGGACGCCTTATTCGTGATTGATGTGGGTCATGAGAAAATTGCGATTGCGGAGGCGAATCGTTTAGGTATTCCCGTGATTGGAATTGTGGATACTAATAACACGCCCGACGGTGTTTCGTATGTGATACCCGGTAACGATGATTCGCTTCGCTCTATCAGCCTTTATGCAAAAGCCGTGGCTGATGGTATTTTAGAAGCGAGAGCAAGCAATCCCAGCATTACTGAAAACGAGTTTGTTGAGCTAGAAGGCTCTTCTGAACTCCCATCACAAGCCGATGATATCAGTCCTGAGTAACGAACACCGTTTCACTATCCAATGTTACCTATCTGTATACGTTGGATAGTTTTTTGTAGATAAAGCAGAATAGGAGTGAGGTTATGGCTGTCACTGCAGCACAAGTAAAAGAGTTACGCGAACGGACCGGCGCGGGCATGATGGAGTGCAAAAAAGCACTGGATATGACCCATGGCGATATGGAATTAGCAGTTGAAGAATTGCGCAAATCAGGTCGAGCCAAAGCCGATAAAAAATCCAGTCGCATCGCGGCCGAAGGAAGTATTGTCATTCGTAGCACAACGGATGGCAAACAAGCTGTCATGGTGGAGGTCAATAGTGAAACGGACTTTGTGGCACGTGATGAACATTTCTTACGTTTTGTTGAGGCCGTTGCCAATACACTGCTTGCCACACGCACAGCTGATGTCAATGAATTAAGCAAACTGACGTTGGCCGGTACGACCATGACAGTAGACGAAGCGCGTCAACAGTTAATCGCTAAAGTAGGTGAAAACATTCATGTGCGACGCATTGCCTTATCAGGCAGCACCGGTTATGTGGGAAGTTATGCGCACGGCAGCCGTATTGGTGTCCTAGTCGAGTTAGATATCGACAATAAAGAGCTTGCAAAAGATATTGCTATGCATATTGCCGCTAGCCGTCCTTTAGTGGTTGCTCCCTCCGATGTGCCGCCTGATTTAGTGGCAAAAGAAAAAGAGATTTATCTTGCGCAAGCGGCGAGCAGTGGCAAACCACAAGAAATCATCGAAAAAATGGTTCAGGGTAAATTAAAGAAATATTTAGATGAAATTAGTTTGCTAGGCCAACCGTTTGTGAAAGATCCTGAGATGCTGGTTTCAGCTTTATTGAACAAACATCGTGCGAAAATCATTTCCTTTACTCGTTTTGAAGTAGGCGAAGGTATTGAAAAAGCGTCCGAAGATTTTGTTCTCGCGGTGATGGCTCAGGTGCATGGCAGTGAATAGAGTGAGAGGTATAGTATGAAACATAATACGCCTGCGTATTCATCCGCATCCGACGACCCACTGAATCTGCCGAAACCGATTTATCAATGCATTTTGCTGAAATTTAGCGGTGAAGCATTGCAAGGCGATCACTTGTTTGGGATTGATCCTGTTAAGCTTTCTAAAGTCAGTCATGAGATAGCAAGTGTCGTAAAGTTGGGTGTTCGTGTCGCATTGGTGATTGGCGGTGGAAATATTATTAGAGGCTCCGACTTATTCACCACGGGTTTTGATCGAGTGACAGCAGATCAAATGGGAATGGTTGCTACCATTATTAATGGGCTTGCGTTGCGAGATGTGTTAGAGAAAAAAGCCATTCCAGTAAAAATGATGTCAGCATTGCCCATTTTGGGGTTGGCGGATGCTTATGACAGAGATAAAGCAAAACGATCTTTAAAAAAAGGTAAAGTGGTCTTGTTTGTCGGCGGTACAGGAAATCCTTTGGTGACAACCGATTCTGCTGCGGCCTTACGAGGTATTGAAGTCGGTGCTGATATTGTGATTAAAGCTACTAAAGTGGACGGTGTGTTTGCTGCAGATCCCATTAAAAATCCAAAAGCAGAGCGGTATACGTCACTCACGTATGATGAAGTACTGGAACAACGTTTAGGCGTGATGGATTTAAATGCTATTTTATTATGCCGAGATCACTCCTTACCTTTGCGTGTTTTTAATATGAATAAGCAAGATGCATTACAGCGAATTGTATTAGGCGAAGAAGTAGGTACCTTGATCAAAGACGGAGAGTAGTATATGTCACATAAGGTGATGAAAGAGGCTGAATCCCGCATGCAAAAAAGTATTGATTCGTTTAAACAAGACATGTCCAAGCTGCGTACTGGACGAGCCCATCCCAGTTTGCTTGATCATGTTCGCGTAGACTATTATGGCAGCGATATGCCACTCAATCAGGTCGCCAGTATCACTGTGGGTGATGCGCGCACCTTGCTGGTGAGCCCATGGGAAAGAAAAATGATTCCTTTGATTGAAAAAGCGATTATGACGAGTGATTTGGGTTTAAATCCTTCTACTTCAGGGGACGTCATTCGTATTCCATTACCTTTATTAACAGAAGAACGTCGCAAAGATTTTATTAAACTCGTACGTAATAGCGCGGAAACAGCACGTGTCAGTATTCGTAATGCACGTCGCGATGCTAATCATGCCTTTAAAGAAGCATTAAAAAATAAAGAAATAGCAGAAGATGAAGAACGTCGTTTAACGGATAAGGTGCAAAAACTGACTGATAAATATATTGCAGAAGTCGATCAATTATTGGCGGCTAAAGAAACGGATTTAATGGCTATTTGATGACAGAAGATACATTACCACACCATATTGCCATTATCATGGATGGTAATACCTGTTGGGCGAAAAACAAGTCGTTACCAGTGATGACGGGCCACGTATCGGGTTTCAAAACCACACTTCACATCATAGATCGATGTCTTTTACGAAACATTAATATACTGACGTTATTCATTTCTGACCAAGAACATTTTATTGATACAACGCACGCAGACGGAAAGCTCATGGATCCTGCGGATTTTTTCTTCACAGCGCTTAGCCATGCCGCGGAACAATTTGAGGGAAAACCCATTCAATTTCGCGTGGTGGGCGATCGCTCTAAGTTGAATCAAGACACTTCCTTAGCGATTCAGCAGATTGAACAAAACACATTACATCATTCAGGCTTGATCGTTGTGATTGTCATGCATTACCATGCTCAAGAAGAGTTGGCGATGGTAATGCATCGTATTGCGATGGATATTGAAAAAGGGAATATCACCAGTGCTGATGTCACTCCTGAGTTGATTCAATCGCATTTGATACTGGCCGGTTTACCCGACCCCGATTTTTTTATCCGTACTCATGGTGAGCAGCGACTCAATAATACATTACTTTGGCAACTCGCTTATACCGAATTGTATTTTTCCGAATTACATTGGCCTGACTTTGATTCAAATGAATTGGATCGAGCGCTCGATTTTTATGCCAATCGAGAGCGGCGTTTTGGTTATATCAGCGAACAATTAGGAACGCAACATCATGCTTAGGTATCGAATTTTAACCGCCATTATCCTTATCCCACTCTTTCTCCTCTTATTATTCAAGCTCACTCCACCGGCATTTTGTATGGCAACCGGTATCGTGGTGCTCTTTTGCGCTTGGGAGTGGTCCGCTTTGATGGGGTTGACTCGATTCTATGCGTTGATATATCCTGCTATTCTATTCATCCTATTGATTCTTTTTGTTTTACTACCCATTCCTATTTTTCAATTCATCGCGGCGGCTTCAGTTTGGTGGTTATTCGCCGCTCTATTAGTCTTTTGCTACCCAACGCTCAGTGATGCATGGGGAAACAGCAAAGTGATACGTGGTCTCATGGGATTCTTAGTATTGATTCCATGCTGGCTCGCGATTAACTATTTGCGGAATCTCGGCCAACACGCGGATCAGGGAGTGGATATCGTATTGTTTTTGTTTGTGCTGATTTGGGGTGCTGATTCAGGCGCTTATTTTGTCGGCAAAAAATGGGGCAAGACTAAGCTTGCACCGGCGGTGAGCCCGGGTAAATCTTGGCAAGGCTTATTAGGCGCGATAGTGACCTGCATAGTGATCACGTTGATGGCCCTAGTTTGGTCGCATACGCCGTATCAGCAATGGCTATGGGTCTTGCTGGTTGTTATGATCACAGTGATTTTTTCAGTGGTGGGTGATTTGTTTGAAAGTATGTTGAAGCGGCGAGAGAACCTCAAGGATTCTGGAAAACTGTTACCGGGTCACGGTGGCGTGCTCGATCGAATCGACAGCTTAACGGCAGCAGCGCCGATTTTTACAATGGGTATTTGGTTTTTGGGAAAAGTCGTGCACTAACAGAAAAACAAAAAGAGGAATACGTGTCGAATAGTTCAGTAAGACACTGGATTTTCATCACAAAAGCCGGGATAATTGGCGCTCTTTTGAAAGTTTGATAAGAAAATGGTTAACATGAAAAAATATATTATAGTCTGTGCCGTTCTATTTAACCTGCTTATTTCACAGGTTTGGGCTGCTGACACTTTCGTAGTAAGACAGATTGAGATTGAAGGATTGCAGCGAGTTTCTCAAGAAACCGTGTACAGCTATTTGCCTATTAAAAAAGGACAATCTTTAACCCCTGATAAAACCAAGTCCATTATTGAAGCACTGTATAATACAGGTTTTTTCGATCATATTTCCTTGGCGCGATCGGGGGATACATTAATCATTAAACTGGATGAGCGTCCAACGATAGGACAGCTTAAAATTTCGGGTAATTCTTATCTGCATACCGATAAGTTGATGACAGTCATGAAAAGCGTCAACATCGCAGAAGGTAGAATCTATAACAGTGTTCTATTAGAAAAAATTAAACAAAGTTTATTAAATCAGTATTATCAATTGGGCCGTTATAATGCGCGAGTGGATGTCAAAGTGACCCACCTGGATCGTAATCGAGTATTAGTCAATATTGACATTTCGGAAGGCGTCGTGGCCAAAGTGAGACGCATTAACATTATTGGTAATCATGCTATTAAAACCAAAGCGTTAGCAAAGCAACTCGAACTCACGACGCCGGGGTTACTCACCTATTTCACTGAAACAGATCGTTTCTCTCAAGAAAAATTAGAGGCGAGTTTAGAGAAACTCAGGAGTTATTATCTCGACCGCGGTTATCTCAAAGTTGAAGTGAAGTCCACTCAAGTGTCAATCACGCCTGATCGGAAATCCATTTTCTTGACAGTCGTGATCGATGAAGGTAGTCAATATAAAGTTAAAGGTTTTACTATCTCAGGCACTACCATTGTTCCAAAAAAAGAGTTGGTGAAACAAATTCATATTAAACCCGGGGATTTGTTTTCACGCAAAGTGGTGATCGATGGTGAAAAAAGTATAACGGATACGTTAGGCGATAAAGGCTATGTGTTTGCTGTGATCTCGATGGATTTAAAAATAGATGAATCGACGAAAGAAGTCTTTTTAACATTCCGAGTGAATCCGGGCAAACGTGCTTATGTGCATCACATTAATTTTGTCGACAATGCTAAAACAAATGATGTAGTGCTTCGCCGTGAAATGGTGCAAATGGAAAGTGCCGTGGTGTCAACCAGTCAGTTAGAAGAATCCAAACGGCGTATCAGTTTATTACCCTTTATTCGCGATGTAAAATTGTCCTATGCACCCGTTGAAGAAGGCAGTCAAGATATCGATATTAACTATAAAGTGACCGAAGATGATGCGGCTCAAGCAACACTGAGCATCGGTTATTCTCAAGTCGAACATTTTATCTTTAGTGCAGGGTTGAATCAAAAGAACTTTTTAGGCACTGGAAAAACACTGGGTTTGAATTTTTCTAACAGCCATTATCAAACCTTCATGGGCATCAACTACACCGATCCCTATTACACGCCCGATGGTATCAGTCGAAGTATTTCGTTAACTGCATCCCAATTTGATCCTAGAGGTGCTAATGTCAGCTCAAGCTATACAGCAGATCAATATAATCTTTCTGTTGTTTATGGCATACCGATTGC
The DNA here is from genome assembly GCA_021807565.1 of Pseudomonadota bacterium. Taxonomy (GTDB): domain Bacteria; phylum Pseudomonadota; class Gammaproteobacteria; order DSM-16500; family DSM-16500; genus JAKBCU01. Next base: position 22,222 of record JAKBCU010000018.1, read on the forward strand.
ACTGGATCAAGGAGCCAATAATCGAATACAGGTAGGGTATGGTTATGAAGATATCTTGATTTCGCCCCAGAATTCAGTTTCCAATCCTATTTCAACCCAAGTGAATGATTTTTTGAATCAGTATGGAACACATTTTCAACAAATCACGGCGATTTTAGGTATTTCAAGAGATGCTCGGAATCGAGCTATTTTCCCTACTCAAGGCAGTATTAATACATTAGGGCTGAATTTGTATTTGCCAGTCAATGGTCATTCCTTAGACTATTACACGCTGACTTACTCCAGTAAATGGTACCATCCCATCGTGAATGACTTTGTTGCCACAGCGCGCGGTTACCTAGGTTATGGCACGGCATTTAGCGGTACACAAAATTTCCCGTTTTTTAAGAATTATTACGCAGGTGGTATTGATTCTGTTCGGGGTTATACGGGTAACACGCTAGGACCAAGAGACAGTAATGATCATCCCACTGGAGGTAATTTTGCAGCCAATGCAGGTCTTGGTGTCATTTTTCCTAATTATATTTCAGATAACTTACGCACGTCTCTTTTCCTGGATGCAGGTAACGTTTACAATACCTTCAGCAGCCGGAAGTTTGGTGGTACTAATTCAGGTCCTTTGCGTTATGCTACAGGTATTGAAGCAGACTGGATCACACCGTTTGGACCCATTGAAATCAGTGTCGCTAAGGCGTTGAATCCAGAACCCGGTGATGACACGAAACGATT
>JAKBCU010000019.1 GCA_021807565.1 Pseudomonadota bacterium
AAAAACGGTATCTTTTATCATCGTCCTTGAGCCTAAATCGCAAGTTTAGGGTGCTAATTTTAGCGCTTTCTCAAGGACGTTCAATATCTATACCGATTTACCGGATGACAGTGCCTTTTCTTGGGAAATTTCCCCAGTAAAATTACCAATAATAATGATGAGGTCTTCTATTTCCCAAATCCCATATTAAACCATCTGGATCGCAATAATGCATAATTTTGATACAATTATGTTTATCGCGTCGTCTTTTAGGACGAGAGTGAAAAATAATATTCCAATAGCTTGGCGAAGAACCTGTTCTGCTGCCACCGCAGCATTTTCCATTACTGGTGCCCTTGATGCGGGGCTTTTTTCTTTTGAAATTCATAGTTGATTTTTCTATTCAAGCGGCTAAAGCTTTTAATACCGCTTTTGGTGCTTTATCAATTACTTTAAGAAAATTACGGGCGATGGTGGTTGGTGTTCGTCGATGCTGTTCCCATTCCTGGATGGTCCTCACACTAACACCAAAATAACTAGCAAATTCTTTCTGTGAAACATGAAGTTTTTCACGAATCGCTTTAACATCAATTTCCTTAGGTGGATGCACACGCTTAAACTTTTTTAATTGCGCTCGTGTTAAAGGCTTAGCATCAGGATCAGATTTTGCAGCCGCAATAATCTGTTTTTCGGTCAAAGATTTTACTTTATCCCAGTTGGTTTTGCTTTTTAGTTTATGCTTCATAGTATGCTTTGCGCTCATTTTTGCTAACCCTCCTAACAGAAATCATCCTCTTCTTTCTGCCTCTTGATGTATAGACCAAAAAAGAACGATATCATGCACCGTCCCGATTGTTTGAATCCTTGCTTCTCCCTGTCTAATATTTTCAAATTCGATTCGATCTGGATCATCAAATATTAAAATAGCGTCAATAAAATCAATCCCGTGTTTCTCGAGATTGTAATTTCTTTTATTTTCGTCCCATTCAAAATATTTCATATATATATGCAAGTATACGTCATTGACGTATACTTGTCAATTAACATATAGCCCAATACTGCTAACTGAATAAATAATCTGTTTAAAAACAAGTAATTAATGAAAGGCGCCTCCAAGAGGTGTATGCTGGGTTTCCTCTTAAATGCGAATTAAGAGCTGAAAATGAATTTTCTAGTCAAGGCATGTCATTTTCATACTCCCTCGTGTCATATATGGACTCGCCCGTGTACGCAAGAAGCATTCCAGATGGACTGGCAGAAGCCATTAATATCACTATCTCTTTTCATTTGAAATGAATATAAAAAACATCTTTGGTCATACTGCGAGCGCATGACAAACCATGCTGACTTAAGTTTTTCAGACGAGGAAGTCATTACGATTTTTTTGCATGGTGTGATCAATAAACGACGAAGAATCAAAGAAATCTATGAAGATGCAGAACGCTATTTAAAACCTTGGTTTCCAACATTGCCAAGCTATGTTCCTTTTGTACAACGCATCAATCGCGTGTGCGATATTGTCGTTCCGCTGATTGAGTCTTTGCAATCGCACTTACCAATGAGCATTTATTTTGCAACGCATCAACTGATGGATTCCATGCCTATCGTAATGGCTAAACAAGGTCGTCGTTTTAAAGCGAAAGTAGCAAAAGAAATTGCGACACCACATGGGTATTGCGCAACAAAAAAATGCATTATTATGGCGTAAAATGGCATGTTTTAGGATGCTATCCAAAAGGTTCTCTTCCCATTCCAGGCTACATCGGATTAACAAATGCTGGCCTTGGTGATCGCAAAGCATACGAACAAATATTACCTGAATGAAGCGGAAACGTTTTTGCAAACAAAGCATATCAAAAAGAGAATCAATCCATTCTACGCGATGATTCTGTGCTGCTACATACACCTATAAAAAAACAGAAAGGACAAAAAATATTAGATTCTGCTGATAGATTGTTATCGAGCGCTATTTCAAGTATTCGCCAACCCATTGAATCATTTTTTCATTGGCTTGAAGAAAAAACGAGCATTCAAATGGCAAGCAAAGTGAGATCCTATCATGGATTGATGGTGCATGTGTTCGGACGTATAGCTGCGGCATTTTTTCTGCTCGTTGAGCAAGTCGCCAGCTCTTAATTCGCATTTAAATACTATTTGGGATATGTGTTTTTGATCCCCCCATCCGGCCTGTCGGCCACCTTCCCCCTGGCGGAGGAAGGCGTTCTAAGCTAAATTTTTTGAATATCTCGTATAGAAATAGAAGATTTTATTTAAGGTCCTTAGGCAATACTGACGTTAGATTAGTAATCCAACCTGATGAAAGGAGAAAAGCAGGCTAAGCGGTAGAAAACAATCAACTCACAGGTTATTCATGGTTTGTTGATAAGTATTTTTAACAATTTCAAAATTTTAATGAGAGAGCCCTGAAAAAAACAAGCTAACCCCTTGCATGCACACCTAATTTCTGATATAAATCGCCACCTGCAGTCTGTAGTTAAGTTTCTAGAGAGGAAGAGTATGTCAAAAGTATGCCAAATCACTGGGAAGAAACCCCTAGTAGGGAATAACGTATCCCATGCCAACAATAAAACCAAACGACGTTTCCATCCTAATCTCCAGAAACATCGCTTTTGGCTGGACAGTGAAGAACGCTATGTGACATTACGTGTCAGCACCAAAGGTATGAGAATGATTGATAAATATGGGATTGAAAAAGTCCTGAAAGACATCGAAGATAAGTCATCAAAATAGGCGAGATTAATCCATGCGCGACAAAATTAAAATGGTATCTACCGGCACCACCAAAACCGGTGCCAAAACAGGCACTTTTCGTGTAACGACTAAAAATAAACGTACTATGACCGAAAAGCTCAAGAAAAAATACTTTGATCCCCGCGCCTATGACGCTACAACAGGCAAATCTGGCAAACACGTCCTGTTCGAAGAAACTAAGCTATAAACACACGTTCTGATCACTGCTTACCCAAAACCAGAGTCACTACCAACGACACCACTGTCGTTGGTAGTGACTCGTTTAACCTAAATTCGGTAGTTAAAATCGGCAGTTAAAATGCGAATTAAGAGCTGGCGACTTGCTCAACTAGCAGAAAAAATGCCGCAGCTATACGTCCGAACACATGCACCATCAATCCATGATAGGATCTCACTTTGCTTGCCATTTGAACGCTCGTTTTTTCTTCAAGCCAATGAAAAAATGATTCAATGGGTTGGCGAATACTTGAAATAACCCGAGTTCGGCGTTTCTAAGCTGTCATTCCCGCGAAGGCGCAAGGTCGTGGGCATGACACGAGGGAGGATGAAAATGACATGCCTTGACTAGAAAATTAATTTTCAGCTCTTAATTCGCATGAAAACCGACTGCAAAGGTTTTAACTGCCGATTTTAGGTTTAAGCAGCTCTCATGGTTTTCAGACGACCCACAAACTCATGCAAAGCCTGAATGCCCGTTGCCTCAGCTTGCCGACACCATTCCTGTAATGCTTCCAATAGTTCAGTTTGTGAGGCAGTACTTTTAACCCAAATATGTTGTAGCTTCAAACGAAATTGATAGACCACTTGCAGTGCTTGATATGTCTCAAGTACATGAGCCAACTGTGTATGATCCGATTGATCGACCAAAGACACTTCACGAATCAGTGCTTTTTTAATACGACGCAACATAGCCCCGCCCGCTTCACCTGCACGACGGCGTTCTTCGCGTAACACGGGTAAAATCACATTTTTGCTGTAATGAGACATCACAGAAAACCGATTGGTTAAGATGGTTTTGAGCGTATCAAGATCCACGACTAACTTATTCGACTCAAACTTCACTTTGGGTGGAACACGTTTTGGTTTGGCAAGCCCTAGGAGCTGCAATCCACGAATCAACAGCCAGCCTAAATCAAACTCAAACCATCGGACGGAAAATTTAGCCGAGGTACCAAATGTATGATGGTTATTATGTAATTCTTCTCCACCAATAAAAAAGCCGATAGGAAAGATATTGCGAGAAGCATCTTGGCATTCAAAGTTTCGATAGCCAACATAATGCCCAATCCCATTGACCACTCCTGCTGCAAAAAAAGGAATCCATGCCATTTGGATTGCCCATATTGTTAAACCCAGGGCCCCAAATAACAATACATCAATGCCCAACATCATCATAATACCCATTGCACTGTGCGCGGTATAAACGTTTCTTTCCATCCAGTCATCGGGCGTCCCTTGACCATAACGCTCCATGGTTGTTTGATTTCGGCTTTCTTTACGGTAAAGCTCAGCCCCTTTGATCAATACAGTCCAGATTCCCTTGGTTTGAGGACTATGCGGATCGTCCGGCGTTTCCACTTTCGCGTGATGTTTACGGTGGATAGCGGCCCATTGTTTGGTCACCATCCCTGTGGTCATCCACAACCAAAAACGAAAAAAATGGCTTACAATAGGATGTAAATCAACCGCCCTATGCGCCTGGCACCGATGTAAAAAAACTGTCACGCTCATAATGGTCATTTGTGTTAAAATGAGCGTCACAACAATATAACCCCACCATGGCAAATTCAAGAGACCGTACATAACCACCTCATCATGAATTGTAATTGTCTTAAATTAAGGATGGGTATAGTACCATAACAGAAGCGCTTTGTGGCAAAAATACACTTATTTTTCGATCATCATCACCGCCCTTTCTCTAGCGTAAACTGACATATCGATTTGGTTATCATGAAAAGATTCTAGACTGGGGCGATGGCCTACGCTTACGATCGAACAAGACGGTAATCGAGCTTTCAATAACAAATATAAGTTTTTTTCATGTACCAAGTCCAGGGCTGAGGTACTTTCATCTAAGAAAACCCAGTCCGGTTTATGCAGTAAAACTCGCAAAAAAGCAATACGTTGCAACTCTCCGGGTGATAAATGCTCAGACCACATCGTGACATAGTCCAGATGCGTTGATAATTGCGGTAAATCACATGCTTGCAGTAATTGAATAATGGTTTCATCACTCACCGAAAGATGATCTGGAAACAGTAATGCCTCTCTTAAGCTACCAATCGGCATATAAGAGCGCTGAGGGATATACATGATATTTTTATGAGCCGGCAAGGTAATCTCACCGGATCCAAATGGCCAAACCCCTGCCATGGCACGCACTAAGGTACTCTTACCAATACCGGAATGACCTTTAATCCAATAGTGCTCGCCATGCACCATTTCTTCATTAATACCCGCCAATAACACTTCTTTATCTGGCGTCAGAATCGTGGTGTTTTTGATACTAATTTTATTGTCAGGAGTAGAAGAATACTGAAAATGATCGCCTTCCAATACGCTTTTTTCTACTTCACACATATGATTCAAGAATGTCAATAAACGTCGCATTACGGCTTGCCACTCAGCAATAATGGTATAAGAGTTAACGATAAAAGAAAGTGCGTCTTGAATTTGGCGAAAAGCACTCAAGGTTTGAATTAATCCGCCAAGCTTGAAAACTTTATTAAAATAATTGGGCAGCGCGACCACTAATGGCAAAATAACCGATATTTGATTATAGCCCGCCGTAAACCAAAGCAATAATTTCTGTCGCAAAATAATCGCATACCAATTATTTAACACACCGCCAAATAAGGTTTCTAGAATACTTTTCTGATGCTGCTCTCCTCGATACAAGGCAATATGCTCGGCATGAGAGCGCACATCAATGGCTGCAAAACGAAAATTCGCTTCACGTCGTTGCTGTTCAAAGTTTAACGATACGAGAGGTTTTCCTATTTTAAACGTAAAATACGTCCCAAACGCCGCATATAAAATAGCAACCCATACTAAATAACCCGGAATATTCAACGTACCATAAGATCCTAAAGGAATGTGCACTTCCCCAGATAACCGCCAAAGAATGTATATAAAAGCAAAAAAAGTCACTATTGCACTCAGCAAACCAACCAACAAATTCAGTGAGATCGTGACTAAATTGTTAATATCTTCTTGGATACGTTGATCAGGGTTATCCGTTGACTCGTTAAATTCTTCTAGATAGTAGTAGCTTTTTTTATTCATCCAGCGATCGATAAACTGGGTCGTCAGCCACTTTCGCCAGCGCAGCGCTAAAAAAGTCTGCAAATAATAACGATACACAATTAGAACAATATAAATCGAGGCAAGAAAAACAAAGACCTTTAACAGATCCAATGCATCTTGCGCCTTATAATCTTGTAATGCATCGTAAAAATAATTATACCAATCGGTAAAGAGTACGTCTAAACCCACCAACACCGATGTCATCACCAGGACCGCCGTGAGAAAAAGATAGGCTGAAAAGATATGCTCTGATTGCCAATACGCTTTCAACAGTTGCCATGCCGTATAAGGACGCGCTGCCAGTCTTTGGCTCATTGTGTGCTCCCTGCACTACTCCGTTGCGTATACGTAACCCCATTTTATTTATTATAGCGGAATCCTATGAGATTTTTTTATGTTTCAAAAATCAAATAGTACTTTTTCATTTAATTAACGTTTATACTCGATAATCAAATAAACTTCTTCCACCTGTTAGAGTAAGGGAATTAACTCATCCCATGATAACAAAGTGCAGCCAGAGATCCTCATTATTTCTTTCGATCATGCTATTTTTAGCTAGCTGCTCATTTAACCCTTTTACGGATGACAATCAATTAACGGGTAATGCAGCTGGGCCTGTTATAGGTGGGGCAGCCGGTGCTGGAACCACTGCGCTGTTGGGAGCCCCTAAATCAGTGATTGCATTGGCCGGTATAGGTGGCGCGGGTGCTGGCTACTATGTAACCACCTTACGTCACGCAGCAGGTGGCGTACTACAAGCAGGTGGCCAAGTGTATCAAATGGGTGATTTTGTAACCATTGTCATCCCATCTGATCAACTATTTGAAAGCAACTCTGATGAACTGTTACCTCAAGCCACACCCGCGCTACAAAGTGCATTATCTGTACTCAAGCGTTACCCTGATAATAATATTTTAATTTCAGGAAATACCAGCGGCTTTGGGACAACGCGGCATGAACACCGTTTATCAGAAGATCGTGCTAGACAAGTGGCGGCTTTGTTTTGGTCGCAAGGGATCAGTCGGTATAAAAATGCCAGTCTCTCTACTCGTAAACTCAGGTACACGGGATATGGTTACCATTTTCCTATCGCTAACTCGATTGAAGTGGATAGCATTCGCCAAAACAGTCGTATTCAAATCACCTCTTATCCATCTAAAATGGAGTTACAGCTCGATGAACGATGCAAAGTGTTCAACAATATCGGTGGGATGGACAACCCGCCGCTCACCAAAAATCAACGTGATGAAGCGTTAAACAAGTCTTTTTCGGGCGATTTATTACCTGAAAATAACCCCGCCACGAGCCAAGAGGGGCTGGATGAGCGCTCCTCATTTGAGGTCCCTGCTTCAGGCAGTGAACGTCATTATTACCCAGAAAATGTGCATTACAAGGGCGATACTTGGGACGAGGTGAGTAATGCTTCCAGAGAATTCCAGACCGACTCGGCCGTTAACGTTCCAAAACAAGGCGGATATAAAGACGAGTCTTGAGCATATCGACAGCTTCGACTTAAACAAGGCGCGCAAGGAAAATTCACGCTGAGATGCCGTTGGTTTTTACCTCGGGTACCGGTTAAAACCGAGTTCGTTGGGCCATATAATGAAACCGTGGGAACACTGAATGCCGCCGCCAAGTGACCTAACCCTGTATCAACAGCCACCACACCAGCAGCGCCTGCTATTTGCCCCGCTATCTCTTGTAAACGTAAACGTGGTAGTACATCGACCTTCGTGACCTGATTGGCTATTCGCACTGCTCGTTCTTGTTCTTCTGCATTACCCCAAGGAAGCTTGATGCGATAGCCCCGTTGGCTGGCTATGCTAGCTAATTCAACCCAACTGGTATCTGGCCAATGTTTTGTCATCCATGTCGTGCCGTGCAAAAATACTAAATAAGGGGCAGACTGTGCCGCGGTTAAAAAACGCTGTCTATCTAATCCATAATCCGGCGGAGTGACTAATGCAGGGTAGTCCAATATTTGTGCCACTAACTGACGAACCCTATCAATGGCATGTTGTTTCTTATCTACCCTATAGCGTTTTTGATACACTAGCGACGCCAGCGGCTCCCGAGCTGTTTTCCAAGCAAGGCCGCAACGGACACCTCGCGCCATGCGTGTCATCAGTGCGCTTTTGATCAACCCTTGTGCATCGATAATCCTATCATAGGGTTGCTCGCGTAAGGTGTTCCAATATCGTAACCCTTCTACCCAAGTATGTTTTCGCCACACTTGGTGACGCCAACGTCGCCATGCCACCGGAATCACGTTGGCCACAGCGGGATGCCAACGAGGAATATCCGAAAAGCTTTCTTCTATTAGCCAATCAAATCGAACACCAGGACAGGCTGTTGCTGCATCCGTCAAAGCAGGCAGCGTATGAATGATATCGCCCAGTGAAGAGGTTTTCACAATCAATACGTGCATATCAGTGCACACACGTATCGATTGCATGAATCACGATCGAGGGCTTCAGCTGCGACATACAATGGTGATGCTTTAACGGACATACTCGCTGACAACAGGGCTGACAATCTAAAGCCAAACTCAGAACCTGCGCTTTGGTCGATAAAGGGGGCGTAAAACTTGCGCTCGTTGGACCATATATAGCAACCAAAGGCTTTTGTAATGCAGAGCCAATATGCATTAACCCGGAATCGTTACTCACAATGCACGTTGCCAGAGACAGCAAGTCCACTGCCTCAGCTAAGGCCGTTTTCCCCGTTAAATTAACACAACGTTGTTCCGTTATTTCCATAATGCACTCTGCTGATGCTTGATCTTTCACAGAACCCAACAACCAAACATCCCAGCCTGCCGCTAATTTTTGTTTAGCCACCTCAGCATAGTAAGCTTCTGGCCATCGTTTTGCCGGACCAAACTCAGCGCCCGGGCAAAGTGCTAACAGAGGTTTGGTAAGGGTTAATTGATATTTGTCTAATACGGCTTGTTGAGAAGCTTCTGTGACATGCAGCATGGGGATAGGATAGTGATCAGGCAATTGCTTTCCTTCAGGTAAGCCCAATGCCATGAAACGCTCTATCATTAAGGGGTAACGCTGTTTATCTAATTGCCGAATATCATTTAACAACCCATAACGCCACTCACCACGAAAGCCCGTACGTAAGGGTATGTTGGCAAAAAAAGGAATCAAAGCAGATTTAAAAGAATTAGGCAGCACAATCGCTTGATCATACTGTTTGGCACGCAACCTCTGACCCATTTGATAGCGTTGTCGCCAATGGAATTCACCATGCCCTATCGGCATAATCATGGCATGATGGACTTCAGGCATGCGCTCCAGTAACGGTAAACTCCAAGCGGGCGCCAGGACGTCTATCTTGACAGCGTGATGTACTTGTTTAAGTAATTGAAACAAGCACTGTGCCATCACCATATCGCCTACCCAGGCGGGGCCTATGATTAATATATTATTCCTCATCCGTTAAAATAAACTCCGCTCCGCAATAGGGACAAACAGCATGACCTACCGTTTCGATCGGTAAATACACTCTTGGGTGGGCATCCCATACACGCATTCCTCTCATCGGACAAGAGAGCGGAAGGTCTGTTTTAGTAATGGTATAACGACGCTGGGTACAAGCCTTTTCGTTAGGTGCAGGTTGCATAATCTACCTCTGCTGTTATCTATCCTATTGGTCAGTTGCCATGTCTCGCTACCGATATTTTTTATTTCAGAAAGGATGAAATCCCCTGCGCTAAACGCGTTTTGTAATGAAACGCTAAGTGCTTTTCTGCCTTGTCAATTTTAGCGTGCGAATGAACAATATCCCCGGGGCGCATTGCCGTTAATCTCATTTTAGCAGGCTTCTGCCCCGCTAACTCAATATAACGCACTAAATTCAGCAATGTTTCAGGTATACCCGTAGCAATATTGACAACACCATAATACGCGCTGCTTAAGGCTAAGCCATTAGCTTGAGCGACATCACTCACATGAATAAAATCTCGCGACTGTTCGCCATTGCCAAAGATAAGCATTTCTTCATTGTTCTGATATTGTTTAATAAAGGTTGAGATCACACCTGCATAACTAGAATGTGGATCCTGCCCAGTGCCATACACATTAAAATAACGCAATCCAAGGCTTTTAATGCCAAACAAACGATAATATAAATCCGCATATTGCTCATTTGTTATTTTCTCTAACGCATAAGGTGATAACGGAATAGCGGATAATGGCACCTCATCAGAACATGGCAAAACAGAATCGGCGCCATAAACCGCTGCACTCGAGGCGTACACCAATCTCGCTTCCGGGTTCACTTCTCGAATGGCTTGCAATACATGAAGAAAACCTACGCTATTCACTTCACAAGATAAAATAGGATTTTCTATGGAGTGAGGTATGGATCGTAACGCCGCCAGATGTAACACAGCATCACACTCACGAATCAGTGATAACAATAACGGATAATCCCGCACATCGCCCTCTACAAAGCGTAAGGACGGATGATCCAAGTTTAGGTTTGTTAGCTGTCCTGTTGATAAATTATCAATGACAATCACTTGCTTACCTGTTGCCAATAACAGATTCACTGTATAGGATCCGATAAACCCTGCTCCGCCTGTGACAACTATCTGTTGCATGATCATTAACCCATTTTCAAAAATGGTCTATTCTCACTGAGGTTAGGTAGGCTGTCAACCATCGCTATGTAAGGGCACCCAAGTCCTATGAAGACTGATCACAACATATAAAATCAAATAACCAATGGATATAAAAACCAAAAACGCATTAGATGCTGGATAGATGAGTAATAGGCCTATGGCGGCAAGCCCCCAAGCAACGGTTGCGGCAAGCATTCCCAAACGCAGCGGTTTATTTCGAGTTAAATAGTCTAACCGTGAAGGATATACGTATTTAATGGGAACAAAACTGAGAAAGGCAAGCACTAACAAAATAACCAGATTGACCCACGTATTCATTTGCCAGAAAAATAAATAGAAAACAACGATATTCCAATAACTAGGAAATCCCTTAAAAAAATGATCCTCTGTTTTTGCATCCACTTGTGTGAACTGATATCCGGAAGAAAAAATAATAGCTGCCACACACACATACCGCCATGCATCAGGTATCAAATGTGTCATCAATAGAAAAAATGAAGGCACCATGGTGTAATTAAAAAAATCCACAATATTGTCAAGCAACGCTCCGTCAATGGCTGGAACAACCCATTTCACTTGAATAATACGAGCAAACCAGCCATCCACTGCATCAATCACAATGGCCGCGCTCATGAGCCACAAGGCAACAATCAACTTCTGTTGACTGATTGCAACTAAAGCAAGTACCCCAACGAATGCGCCTGATGCCGTAAACATATGGACTAGCCAACCTGCTAAACGGCGCTTCCTTGTCATGAATAAAGATGTGCCATCATCAATCTGTTTCAAATCCAGAACCTCTTATTTAATATAGTTTTTATTGAATTCATATCAAACGTCTCATGAACCGCTTCGTTGCTCATCATGGGTGGGGATGATGAAGGTCATTGCCCCAATGATAATAGATAACATCGACCCCAGCAGTACGCCCAAGCGCACCTTAGCCAAATACATCGCGTAATCATGTTGAAACGCAAGCGTACCAAGAAACAAACTCATAGTAAAACCAATACCGCACAGCATGGCACCTGCCACAAATTGCCGCCAGTTTACTCGATGGGGCAAGCTGGCCCATCCCGCTTTCACCATCAAAAAGGTGGTGGTCACAATGCCTACCGGTTTTCCTAGGACAAGTCCTAATATAATGCCTAATGTCACGGTATCTTTTAACGTTTCACTAGATAGCCCAGCAAACGAAACACCCGCATTGGCCAATGCAAATAAAGGCATCACGAGATAGACTACCCAAGGATGAAGTCCTTTTTCTAACCGTAAGAGTGGCCCAGACTCTGCATTAGGTTCTGCTGAAAGAGGTAACAATAATGCCAGTATGAGACCCGAAAGCGTGGGATGAATACCGGATTGCAACATAAAAAACCATAACAATCCACCCAATACTAGATAAGGTGCCAGCCGATCCACCCCACGCTGATTAAGCCAAAATAATACGAATATTGTAAAAATGGCTCCTATTAAACCAGGCCAGAAGAACCCATGCACATAAAATAGAGCAATAATCACGATGGCGCCGATATCATCGAAAATAGCGAGCGTCATCAAAAATAATTTCAATTTGACCGGCACTCTTTTATTAAAAAGTGACAAAACCCCCAGTGTGAAGGCGATATCGGTTGCCACGGGAATCGCCCATCCATTCAAGTTTTGTGTATTTGACCCATTTAATACAACATAAATGATCGCAGGAACCACCATGCCCCCTGCGGCGGCGACAGCAGCGACTGTCATCAAACTGGAGTGTCTCAACTGACCGACCCGAAATTCGCGTTTTAACTCCAGCCCTATGAGCAAAAAAAATAGGGTCATCAATCCTTCATTGATCCAAAATAAAGCGGCTTCTTTGAGATGAATCGGCCCAATGTCAATCGTAAAAGGCTCTCGAAAAATCCATTCATACCAATAAACCCAGGGCGAATTGTTAAGAATTAGTGCTACTACTGCCATAAGAAATAAAATGATCCCACCCGATGATTCCAATTGCAAAAATCTTCGTATGATATTCAACAGCATCGATATTACCTCTTGTTTTTCCTATAGTTATGCAATACATTCACTCCAATATTTCTCTTTTTATGGTGAAAAAGGATTTGAAGGCCTACTTACCTTATATTATTCAAGGTCTATAGGGAACACATCTTTAAATTTCAATCTAGGAGCATTATTAATGCGAATGTTAGCGATGTCTGATCTCCAACTCAAAGGGAAACGTATCCTAATTCGTGAAGATCTCAATGTCCCTATTAAAAATGGGAAAATCACTAGCGATGCTCGTATTCGAGCAACGCTTCCCACGATTCAGTTTGCCTTAAAAGCAGGTGCCAGCGTGATGCTGATGTCCCATTTGGGCAGACCAGAAGAAGGGCATTATGAAGCACAGTTTTCGTTGGCTCCCGTTGCTGAACGTTTATCCACGCTTCTCGAGCAAGACGTTCCTCTCATTCAATCCTGGATCAATGGGTTTGCGATGGAAGCCCATCCTATCGTATTACTTGAAAATGTTCGTTTTTTAACGGGTGAAAAAGAGAATAGTTCCGACTTGGCACAAAAAATGGCACGTCTTTGCGACATTTTTGTGATGGATGCATTTGCCACATCGCATCGCACTGAAGCCTCCACTTGCGGCATTATTGATTATGCACCTACCTCTTGTGCAGGTCCGCTACTCATTAATGAAGTGGAAGCATTAACCAAGATCATGAATCATCCTAAGCGCCCTGTTGTAGCCATTGTGGGTGGTTCAAAAGTATCCACCAAACTCAATTTATTGGAAACGCTAGTACAGCAAGTGGACTCACTGATGGTAGGAGGGGGTATTGCCAATACGTTCATTGCAGCAGAGGGCTATACGGTGGGCAAATCGCTTTATGAACCCGATTTGATTGATGAGGCGGAGCGTCTCATGGTCACTGCCAAAAAACGGGGTGCAGAAATTATTTATCCCACGGATGTCATCGTTGCAGAACGTCTTTCTGAAGATTCCGAAAGCTCGGCCCGTTTGATTTCACAAGTGGATGATGGTGAAAAAATTTATGATATTGGTCCAGATACCATCAAACACTGGGTAAGCGTGATCAAAAAAGCGAAAACTATTCTATGGAATGGTCCTGTGGGCGCATTTGAATTTGAACAGTTTTCAAAAGGTACACGGGCTATCGCTAAAGCCGTTGCTGACAGTAATGGTTTCTCAATAGCCGGTGGTGGTGATACTCTCGCTGCTATTGAAATTTATGACGTCGCAAACAAAATTGATTACATCTCAACTGGAGGCGGCGCCTTTTTATCTTTTCTTGAAGGGAAGCAACTACCTGCTATTGCAGCATTAGAAAAATTTGCAGCCAAACAAGAGAAGGTGACATGAGCCTTTTACGAAGAACCAAAATAGTAGTGACATTAGGTCCATCGCTCGACGACCCCGATGTATTAAAACGTGTGATTGCTGAGGGTGCAGATGTATTTCGCGCCAATTTTTCTCATGGCACCCATGAAACACATGAACAGCGTATCACGATGGTTCGTGAATTGGCTAAACAAGCTCAGAAAATCGTGGCCATTTTAGTCGACTTGCAAGGCCCCAAAATTCGCATTGCTCGCTTTAAAAATAAAAAAATTCAACTCCAAGAAGGCCAACCCTTCGTCCTTGATACAACGCTTGGAGAAGACGAGGGAACGGAACACGCTGTGAGTTTGGACTATAAACACCTACCTCATGATGTCTCTGTGGGTGATACCTTGTTGCTGGATGATGGTCGCATCGTGATGCGCGTCGAACAGACAGAAGCCGATCGCATTAATTGCCGTGTCATGGTGAGCGGCGAACTTTCCAACAACAAAGGAATCAATCGATTAGGCGGTGGTTTATCTGCTGAAGCACTGACCGACAAAGACCGAGCCGACATCCTCGTCGCCGCCCGTCTTAAAGCAGATTATATTGCGGTTTCATTTCCTCGCCATGCGGATGACATTAAAGAGGCGCGCACGTTACTGAAAGCGGCTGGATGCAGCGCAGGAATTATCGCCAAAATTGAGCGAACCGAAGCAGTCATGCATATCGAAGAAATTATTCGAGTCTCGGATGCCATTATGGTAGCACGAGGTGATTTAGGGGTTGAATTGGGCGATGCTGAATTACCGGGCGTACAAAAACAAATAATCCACCAAGCAAGATCATTGAATAAACCCGTTATTACCGCAACGCAAATGTTGGAGACGATGACATACAATACCATTCCGACTCGTGCTGAAGTATCGGATGTAGCAAATGCTGTACTGGATGGCACGGATGCAGTGATGCTTTCTCAAGAAACTGCCGTCGGTAAATACCCTGACAAAGCAGTCGCTGCAATGAATCGTATTTGTTTAAGTGCAGAAAAAAATCCTAGTGCTAAGATTTCACGTCACCGTTTAGAAGTACACTTCAAATATGTCGATGAAGCTATCGCCATGGCAACGATGTATACGGCGAATCATTTGGATATTAAAGCAATTATCACCTTAACCGAATCCGGTACGACACCTCTTTGGATGTCACGCATCAAATCAAGCATTCCCATTTATGGATTAAGTCGTCACGCTGCCACTCAGCGCCGAATGGCACTCTATCGCGGAGTCTATCCCATCCCATTTGATGCAACGCATCTAGATCGCCGCCTATTGAATCAAGCTGCCGTCGCCGAACTCCAACAGAGAGGCATTTTGATGGAAGGTGATTTAGTGATTATTACGAAAGGCGATTTAATAGGCGTTCATGGTAAAACCAACTCCATGAAAATCTATACAGTCAGCCGCACAGCACCTTCTAGAAAAGAGGACGCGTCCGCTCAGCCAGATGCCAGCTAACATTCGGGGCACGTTCCACACTGGCTCTATTGATTTTGTGATCGGTATCTTGTTGAATAAATCTAAATAAAGCATTTAAACCATCCGGTGTAATTGCAAACTCTCCCTGAAACGGTTTATCTAACGTGATTAACAAAAAAATGGTAGATGCCGTCATAAGAGAAGCCGCAATGACGGTAATAATATGTAAATAAAAATTAAGTCCAAACAGATAATTAATACACAACGTCAAAATCGTGCCAATTAAAATAACCACCCATAATTCAGGATCCAAGTGCGCCGAACTCATATTGATTCGTTGATGCCGCGCATTATAGAGTGCGTGAATTTCTGCTAACAGACTCTGCTGAGTCAAAAAACCTGTTGCATCTGTTCGAATAGCATTTTGTAATTGCGCAGCGATTCTTCCAATAATGACATCACCTTCATCGGTAACCGCCATGCCCAACGCCATTTTTGGCCATTCGATATGAATCGCATGGGTAAGATAACGATTGACTTGTTGTTGAATATTCTGCTGTTCTGGTTGTTTTAACCATTTGCTGTCTCGATAGATATTAGCCACTGCATTCGCTTCTCGTTGGACCGCATCAGATGTATAGCTATTATTATTGATTAAATACAAAGCTGAAAAGCCGGCTAATACACCATATATCACGCTCACTAACGCGCTAGTCGTACCTATCACCGTGTTATCACGAGAACGCACGTGATAGGGAACATACCATTTGACTAGATAAACAGCTATAATGGACACTCCAATAAACAAACAGCTCACCAAGCTAAAAATATCCACATCAGGCAATTGATACATAAAATCGATCACCAACATACCCCCTATCAATAAAGAAAATTTTCAAGTTGTCTTGTGAAACGCACTTCATCTCGCAGTGAACCGTTTCAATATTATACCGCCTTTGTAGTGGGTTTTAACTGCCTAATTTAGGTTGAAGGCAAACTTAAGTTATGATAGGTTCAGAAATTGTATAACAAAAAAATGAACATGGCGTTTCGAGGAGCATGATGAATGATGACATCCGGTAGAAATACATTAGGGTCAACTTATAAAACAGATCCGATACAACAACTTGAAGAAAAAAGTTATTTATTAGTATCCTCCCAACCCAATCAACTCCCTTCGCCTACTGTATCCACTAATAGTGCTTCAACCATGAGCCAATCAACCTCTTCTTCATCATCAAAAGAAACCGATAGAGGACGATTTTTTTCATTTGTAAAAATCACCCAAAACGATGCTGAACCCATCGTACCCGTAGTATTTCCTAAAGGATTTTTACGGGACAAACTCGATATTACGCTTAGCTTTCTTTTAATTGTTTCTTCTGACGCTGAAAAAGCAAAACCAAGCTATATTGCACTTGCCAGTAAATTATTAAGCACAGATGGCTTCATGGATGCGGAGCAAAATCCTTGCCTATTACTAAACCGCATTAATCCATTTATTATGCATCATGTAGATGAACCTTATCAAGAAGCCGCTTTGATGTTAGTGCAACAAGTCGCCCAATTTTTTTATTTTCAAAAAAATAAATATTCTTGTCTGGATCTACACCAACCGAATATAACCTCTAGCGATGTGATTCTGCTTAACGACATGCGAATGATACTTTATGCTATTTACATTCAAGTAAAATTCGTAGATCCTCATCAGGATACAAAATTATTCATGAATGAATTAAACACTCAATTTAACCGTATTAAAGAATGGATGGAGAAAATAGCCATTAAAAAGACCATTACAACATTGAAACAACAACTCCAGCAAAGTGATGCCTTGTGCGACGAGGCCATTGCGGAAACTGAACTTGCCCACAAAGAAATAGAAATCTTGTCTCAAAAAAATTTGCTTCTTGAGCAAGAGAAGACGGTATTGTTGCAGGCCACTAAAGATTTAATTTCTCATCACCAAAAATCACTACATGAATCACAAACAACGATTCATCAAGTTCAAACTGAAAAAAAAAAATTACATGAAGAAAACGCTGCATTAAAACAACAATTGATTGAAACAGATGCCCTCTCATTAAAAAATACAGAATTATCCAATAAAAAAATGGCAGAATACAAGCATGAAAATGAGTTACTCGATACTGTGATCACTGATTTAACCAAGCATCATACACAACTCAAAGAAAATGCTGAAAAAAAATTACTTGACGCTCAATTAGAAATTAAAGAACTTCAGGGCAACGTTTTCTCTTTACAAGAGACTAATAAGACACTGGAACAAACAAACCAAACAGAACATGACGCATTTTGTCAAAAAATTCATTTTCTTGAAAAAGAGAATGCCCGTTTAAACAAACAGGTTGAGAAAGTCAGTTTTTTTATGCAACAACTTTATCCCAACTTATCCCTGGATTCATCACTGCTTTCATTCCAAGCGGAGGTGATAAAATACAAAAAAAGAGAAAAAAAATCCTCTACCCGAACAAATAAGACGACTCAACCCGGTGCTTCTTTTATCATGCCCATACCGGAAGAAAAATCTTGGGCAAGTCAGAACACGACTATTTCCTCAAATTCGGTTCAACCGTCCCCTGATCAAGCTAAAAAAGCAGATCCATTCCCAAGAGTGCCCATCACAAAGCAGATCTTAGAGGATTTACTAAGGGAACTGACAACCTTTACGGAGTATGACTTCGGATGGCTAGGAAGCCGCTATCGAATTGATCAAACATACGTCCCAAAAGGCATAAAGAATATATATGAAATATTACTCAATCATACTCTCACTCCTAATAAAAAACTGGAATTAATCAAAGCGGAAGCCAGTGCCCGCACCACGGCTTGTTGCTTCAACTTTTTTGGAAAACGTCAAGCCAGTACGTATCGTATTTACGATGCCATTGCCGACTTAAATGACCATGATTACCAACCTATTCAGTTTAAACAAATAAAAGGCTAAAGAGCGTACGCTTTTATTATCCTAAATGCGGCATTCTCGTTCTGCCGTTCTGAACGCAGTAAAGCATCCTAAACCACTAAGGTACTTCGATACGTTCAGAGTTAACAGAGTGACTGAACAACAGCACGTCTCGTTTTGGTAGTAAGGGTCTGTCACAAAATAACTTGGATGGATACACTGAATTGAGCGATTTGAAAAAATAGGGAGAGGAGTCCAGCATGCTACTGAATTTCATTTTTTCTGTCAACACATCTCTATAAAAAAATTTTATACTAGGCTTCGCTAACATGCTATGATTCCGATTATTTATTAAAACAAGCATGATATGAAACGATCTTCTACACAACCCATAGGTATTTTTGATAGCGGCATAGGCGGATTGACCATCGCTCACGCCATTGTAAAACAGTTACCCAACGAGAATATGGTGTATTTTGGCGACACAGCGCATCTTCCTTATGGGGACAAATCGGCAGCCACCATCCAGGCTTACTCAGTCAAAATTGCACATTTGTTATTGCAGCAAAACTGCAAACTGATCATGATAGCCTGCAGCTCAGCGTCCACTGCTGCCTATGAATTAGTGAAAGAATATGTTGGCAGCAAAGCGATTGTGATGAATGTCGTTGACCCTACTATTCAATGGTTACACAAACAGTATGCCAATCATTCTATTGGTTTGATAGGGACACGACAAACCGTTCATTCCAATGTATACAAAAAAAAAATTGATGCCTTAAATTGCGGTATTCAATTAACCTCACGCGCCACCAATTTGCTTGCTTCAGCGATCGAAGAATTTGGAAATAATAGCGTAACCCGCAGTCTCATCGAAGAGTATTTATCCTACCCTGACTTTAAACATATCTCAGCATTAGTGCTTGCCTGCACACATTATCCCATCGTCAAACCGAGCATTGCCGATTTTTTTGGAGATAAAGTAGCCATTATTGATCCTTCTGAAATTGTCGCACATGCTGTCAAACAACGGCTCATGGAAGCCCATTTGCTGAACACGCATCAGGATGGCAGCAAACATTTTTATGTGTCAGATTATACTGAATCCTTTGCGTCTGGGACCAAACGCTTTTTTCAAGAAGAGATTCTGTTAGAACATTATCCTTTGTGGGAATAGGGTTTGTATAATGAACTATCGACACTCCTACCATGCGGGTAATTTCGCCGATGTATTCAAACATGTCGTGATGCTCGAACTACTTCACTCACTACGCCAAAAAGAGAGCGGCTTTTATTATTTAGAAACCCATGCGGGTCGAGGTTGTTATGACTTGTCTTCCGTAGAAGCAGAGAAAAGTAAAGAATACTTAACTGGAATCGCCAGAGTCATGACAGAACCCCATCCACCTAGCGCCATGAACACCTATCTTTCTGTGATAAAACAACTCAATCCATCGAGCCAAATCAAACGCTATCCGGGCTCACCTTACTTAGCAAGAGCCTTATTACGACCGCAAGATCGAATGGTATTGTGCGAATTACAAACGGATGAAGCTAACGCCTTACGCCATCTGTTTAGGCAAGATAAACAAATCAGCATTCATCATCAAGAGGGTTATCTCGGTTTACGCGCCTTTATCCCACCCAGAGAACGTCGCGGATTAGTCATGATCGATCCTCCCTATGAAAAACACGATGATATGACCCAGATGGCAAAACGCCTTGCTGATGCATTAACCCGTTGGGAAACGGGTATCTATGCCATCTGGTATCCCATTAAAGATAAACAACATCGTGTTCGATTACATCGAGACATCACGGATCGTATCCAGCGACCTCTGCTCGCTATCGATTTTTGCATCCTGCCAGATGACGTTCCAACGTTTCTGAATGGCTGCGGTATGCTCATCATCAATCCTCCTTGGCAAATGGAACGCACCTTGACACCCACGTTAGCTTGGCTGTGGCATACTCTGAGCGTGAATCAACAAGGCTATTATCGCCTATCTTCGCTAACTTAATGTATTCGCTGGTCAAAAAATCTTAATAACTAGTTTATTATGTCTTTTTTTGTTCAACACTAACACATTATGAGTTAAACTAGCAGTGAGTGGCTCATTCGTTAGGGGGGATGGGGGATGAAAAAGCTAACCGTGTCTGCTAGCGTAATAGCGCTGATAATCAGTCTGCTTGGCGGCTGCAGCTGGACCCAACACGATACGGGAATGGTATCGGGCGCTGTCGTGGGAGGCGCTGCAGGTGCTCTAGTGACAGGCGGCAATCCTGCGGGCACGGTGGCTGGCGTGATTGGCGGTGGTTATGTTGGACGTCGGTTGACCCAATAACCTCCCCATTCGTTCCATTGCGTAAAATAGCGTTTTGTTACTCAGCATCTTGCTATATACTTTCTCCCGCTGTTTTTATTTAAACCCCAACCGTAGGAAAAAGCATGACACTTCAAGTAGGCGATAAAGCACCGGATTTTACGCTGCTATCTGATCAAAACCAATTGATTTCTCTTAACAACTTGATCGGGAAAAAAATCATTTTATATTTTTACCCAAAAGATAATACCCCGGGTTGCACTCAAGAAGCCTGTGATTTTCGCGATTCCTTTGCACAATTTGCCTCATTCAATACAGAGGTGATAGGTATATCGAAGGATAGCCCAGCAAAGCATACCCGTTTCAAGCAAAAATATGCGCTTCCCTTTACCTTACTCGCCGATGAAACGGGCGATATTTGCGAAGCATATGGTGCTCTCGACAAACAAAGCTTATTTGGAAAAAGTTTTCTAGGAATTCGACGCAGTACTTTTTTAATTGATGAAAATGGCGTGATTCGCGCCATTTGGAATAAAGTAAAAATCAACGGTCATATCAAGCAGGTATTACATGAACTCACCCGCCTCTAAAAAAATCGCGAAAACCGCTATTACGCCCACGAGACAACAAGATTACCCTGAGTGGTATCAGCAAGTCATTAAAGCAGCAGACTTGGCAGAAGTAGCCCCTGTCAGAGGCTGCATGACGATCAAACCTTGGGGTTATGCCATCTGGGAAAATATCCAACGTATTTTAGACGACCAATTAAAAGCGACCGGACATAAAAATGTCTATTTCCCTTTATTGATTCCCATTGAATTTATTGAAAAAGAGGCCGAACATATCGCAGGATTTGCAAAAGAATGCGCTGTCGTCACCCACACCAAACTCATCACTAATGAAGAGGGAAAACTCATTCCGTCAGGCCCTCTTGAAGAACCTTACATTATTCGTCCCACTTCTGAAACCATTATTGGCGAAGCCTTTTCACGATGGATACAATCCTATCGTGATCTCCCGCTATTGGTGAATCAATGGGCGAATGTCATGCGATGGGAAATGCGTACGCGGTTATTTTTACGCACCTCAGAATTTTTATGGCAAGAAGGGCATACGGCTCACGCTTCTGCTGAAGAAGCCAAAATCGAGACTCTGGCCCAATTAAAACTTTATGCGGATTTTGCTAAAGACTATTTAGCAATGCCTGTCATTGCAGGTGAAAAAACAGCAAGCGAACGATTTCCAGGCGCTGTGAATACCTATTGCATTGAAGCCATGATGCAAGATAGAAAAGCCTTGCAAGCAGGAACTTCACATTTTCTCGGCCAAAATTTTGCGCGCTCATGTAATATCAAATTTTTAAGTGCAGCAGGAAAAGAAGAATATGCTTACACCACTTCTTGGGGAGTGACGACTCGTTTAATCGGAGGTCTTGTCATGACACATAGCGATGACAACGGTCTCATCATCCCTCCCAAAGTGGCGCCCAATCAGGTTGTGATTCTACCCATCATTCATAACGAAGCACAACGCGCAGACATTTTAGCGTATTGCCAACAACTTGCTACTGAATTGCGTCACCTCTATTATGCAAATAGAAACATGCAAGTAGAAATCGATTTACGCGAATTAACTGGCGGCGAGAAAGCATGGAGCTGGGTGAAAAAAGGGGTGCCCATTCGTGTAGAAATTGGCGCTAAAGAATGCGAAGCAAAAACGGTCGTGGTAGGTCGCCGCGATA
>JAKBCU010000020.1 GCA_021807565.1 Pseudomonadota bacterium
ATAGCTTTTACTCATCATGATAAAAAACCAAAATTAGATATTGATTCATCTAATATGGCACTGGATGCCAGCTAAAAGCATGCTGGCATGACAGGAATAGCATTGAGCTTATCCGGAATTCGCGTTATTAGGAATGCGCCCCTCATCAATTCGATTACTTAATTGATGAATTAAGATATTATCCTAAATTCGGCAGTTAAAATCGTAACGAAAAGGGCTAATGCTTGTTTTGCAGTACGGGGGGTAAACATAACGCACAAACCTCCTCTGTTAGGGGAGGTATCGTAACAGTTTTTGGGAGAATAGCTAGGGTAAGGTGGTGAGATTTAGGGGTGTAACAGAGAGCGGCACGCTACAGCTTGCTCAATGCCTTTGTTAACTTCCTCCCGGGTGACTACGGTTAATGAGCTCTTATTATTTTCGTTTTCCGCCCTAATTTTTTTGTTTGCCGCATTAACTACCCCTTCAGCTAAGTCAGGAAACTGACTCAATAGTTGAGTGTGCAACTTGCCAAAATCCTCTTTGCCACGGTCTGTGTTTGCAAGCTGTTTTACTAGAACAATGTTCTCAGCTAACAAGTCAACCACAATGGACCGAATAGACGCGTCATCATTTTCTTTTTTGTTATTTTTCAAATTAGATAGCGCGTTCTGTGCGGCCACCAGGATGTCGACTCGTTTATTTGATAGTTGAGCGTTATGCAATATCGCGCCTACTAGCCCTCTTTGGTTACCATAATGCTCGATTAAGCCAGCCAGTGTTTCAATGAGAGCCTTTGCCTTGGAAGGCGTAGTTTTAATTTCTGATGCAGTTGCTGATGAGGAAGAGGGGTGCAGTTGTTTCTTTTGGGTTTTTGGTAATAGTAATATTAGCTTAGGTAAGGCATTTTTTATGTTATCATAATCCTCTTGTGTGATTCTCGTGAGAATTAGTCTTCCATTACATAATCCTATTCGTTCACCCTCAATACTATTAAACAAATTCCCTAAAAACCGAGTGTAACTATGATCATTAGGATTGTCATTTAAAAACGTAACATACTCATCTACCGTTTTATTTTTATTTTTCTCTTTCCACTTATTAAATTGCTCTTGAAATTTTTGAGCAAGCAAGCCACATATGTTGGCGAGTTTTTGTTCAGCATCCAGCTCCATATTCGATCTAATAGCTCCTATCTCCTTTATTAACGTATCAATATCGTTGGAATGGTTTTTAGAAGCAAGGAAACGTTTGTTATTATAGCCATCTTGCATCGTTTTGCAGCGTTTATCAATTTCCCTAAACAAAGCGTCTGCACCAGAAGTATCACTTTTAATCCTATCTTGATACGTTAGGATGATCTTAGCTTTAGTTTCAGCTTTAGTTTCAGCTTTAGTTTCAGTTCCAACATTGCGTGATGGATTAAATTTTGTTTTTACCTGAAAGTTTAGTAGCTCTGAGATTGCAGAAAATGTTGTAAGATTAGCATCATCATTATCTGCTGTTGACAGCTTACTGATATCTTGAGGGATATTTGCTGCCACTCCAATAAATTGGACTAGCAAAGGGACAAGACTACGAGTTACTTGTTCTTCTGCTTTTTGTGTTTTTTCAATGTAAAAGGCCTGCTGGATTGTTGTTGCAATGCGGCCGTCTGTGTCATATAGAGCCAACTGAGCTAGTACGTTTAATTTTTCTACAAAATGCTCTACTCTTTCTTTACATAGGGGTGGAGTAGTAAAAGCTTGGGTCTCCTCATCACGTGTTACACTAAAGAGCTCATTATGAGTTGCGTCCTTAAAAAATAACTGCTTGTATTCTTCAACTAGGTAGGCGAAATTAAAAGTACCGCTTTTTTCAAAAAAAACAGCTGACTTTAAGGCGCCTTCGAATTGTAGAATAGCGCTGTTTATTGTTTTTTTTGGTATTAGCATACGTTCGCCATCCACCGTCACATATTCACTATCAATCCTCTCATTCTCCCCTTCCCCCTCTCGCGCTTTATTTACTAAGTTGTCAAAATACTCATTGGGCCTTATTGTTTGGTTTCTTTGTTGCATATCTGTATGCGTTGAGTTGACGCGACTCACCAACAAAGCAATCGCATTTTGTAAATCAGTTCTTTTTGCTTTTTCAGGAAGATCAAATAACCTAGCAAAGTTACTTAGCATACCAATATCTCCTCTTCTCACACTACCTAACCATAATCCTAGCACTTCATTCATTTTTGTTTTGTTATAGCCCATTTTTTTGGCCTACGGCGTTGATTTATTGCGTTATTTTTATTTTAAAAAACGTGAGTGACGTGTATTCTATTTGCCATAAACCATATGGTGTATTACAATATATGAAAGCAGAGTTAGTGTATCGAAATAAAGTAGTCACTGAAGATCGAATGACAGAGCTAGTGATTTGGGAGTTGCCCGATAAAACACCGGATAGGCCACATGGCATAAAATACAGGCTCTATCATGGGGATAAAAATGGACGCTGCATTGTCCGCTATGACAATGAATCTGGAAAGGGCGATCACAAGCCTATTGGTGATAAAGAAACACGTTATCAATTTGCAAGTGTTGAGCAATTAATTAAAGATTTTATCTCTGACATCACTCGCCTAACCAATAAAGAGGAGGAAAAAGATGAGTAAAAAAATAACCGTTAGAACAGGTGTTCTGGAAGAGGCTACAAAAGAATTGATTGACATGTGGCATCAAGTTGAGCGGGGGCAAGCGCCACAAGCCCCCATTGAAAAAATCAGCTTCAAAGATCAACGCCTGTTATTCAAAACGTTGACGCCTAAGCGTTTTGATATATTAAAGCATGTTCATCAACACGATGGTCTAAGCATACGATCATTAGCAAAAGAATTAGGTAGGGACTACAGTAATGTTCATCAAGACGTGAAAATATTACATCAATTAGGGCTGATGCTTAAAGATGAAAACGATGACAAATATTATGTTCCATGGGATGTCATTGTGACTGAAATTCCGCTGCCTGTAGTAAGGAAAACAAAAACGCATCGACCTAGCCACAATCAAACTACTCCGCGCGCAGCACAGGGCTAACATGTTAATGGTAAAAGTTGGGTCAATGTTAAAGAGACCGTTTTTTTGGCTCAGTGGCTTGTGTGACAAGCGGATCGTGATGAGGTAAGCGATTGAATAACAAGATGCCCATCACACCGAGCACGCCATACATCATGGCGAGTGCAGCGACGCCGTTGTTTGAAAACAGACCCACCACCGCGCTGCTGACAAAGGCAAATAGCATTTGTAAGCTGCCATAGAGTGCGCCGGCTGCACCCCGTTTTTCAGGAAAGGCACTGAGCGCCAACGCCAGTGCATTCGGTATAATTAACGATTGGCTCACTAAGCAAACGAAGGCGATGAGTGTGATGAAAAAAACGGTGACCTGCTGGATTGCGACCAGCACTATCAATGCGATTGCCGCCAAGAATAAAATAGATAAGCCAGCGCCCAGCGTTTGATGACTACCGATTCGGGCAATCAAAAAAGGACAGATTAGCTTACCCAGGAAAGCACCTATGCCCACTACGGTGATTAACCAGCCATAGGTAATAGGCGATAAGTGGAATTGATTTTGAAAGATAAACGCGCTCAGCGTTGCAAATACCATACTGATGGCAAGACCAACGCCCGCCATGAGTGTCACCCGAATAAATGCCGCATGGGAGAGCAAGGCAGCGTAATTGTGGTAAAGACCCTGCATCGTGACCGCTTGCTTGTTTAAGTGCTGATTGGTTTCAGGGCAAATCACACTATACAACACCAAGGCGAGCGTTAAAATGCCGCCCAATACAATAAAATTCGCTTGCCAACCCAACCCATGCTGGATATAGCCGCCTAACGTCGGCGCGATCAAGGGAGATAGGCTAATGCCTAATGCAAAATAAGAACCGATTGCCGCCAATCTAGCCCCTTGCAAGAGATCAGCCACCATCGTCCGACCTAGCCCCATACATACACCGGAACCAATACCTTGGCATAATCTCAGTAACAAAAACGTCTGAATGCTCGTACTAAAGGCACACATAACACTGGTGACAATAGCGAAGGTCATGCCGATGATGACTAAGGGTTTTCTGCCGTATCGATCGGATAATGGGCCGTAAAATAATAAGCTTCCACCTAAGCCTAATAGAAAAAGCGAAATAGATTGCTGCATGTGAGTTTTATCAGTATGTAGATAGGTCATGATATGCGGTAATGAAGCCAGGTGAATATCCACCCCTAACATGCCGCACAGTGCGACGAACATGATCACAGAAAGCAGCTTAACCTCATGCCAAGAGACTGGCTGAATGGAAGCCATCGTGCGCTCCTTTTGTCCCGACTGAAGTCATTATATCACTGTTGTCACGGTGAGACAGTGAAGCGGCAGCTATTCCGTTTTTCATGGACAGAGAAAAAGCCATGCAAAAGCTGGCGTTTCCAAGTAGATTGTGTTAAAAATGGCCTGATTTTCGTAGATACCATACCAGGATAACGCATGATAAAACAGCACACTATAATAGAAAAGAAAGCGCACACGGGGTTAGGTTGGCTTGTTACGTTAACCGCTTCTTTATTCTTTTTTTACGAATTTATTCAATTGAATTTATTTAATGCCATTAACGTCGAATTAATGGAAGCCTTTCATCTGGATGCAGTGGAGTTAGGGCATTTGGCATCCACGTATTTTTATGGCAATGCCTTATTTTTATTCCCAGCAGGCATCTTGCTGGATCGATTTTCCACTAAAAAACTCTTATTAATGGCAGTGCTATTCTGTACGATGGGAACGGCCGTTTTTGGTATTGCTCATACTTTTTGGGTGGCGGCAGCAGCGCGCTTTGTTGTGGGCGTTGGCGCCTCGTTTTGTTTTTTAAGCTGTATTCGTTTGGCCTCACGCTGGTTTCCGCCAGCGAAAATGGCGTTTGTGACGGGTATGGTCGTCACGATGGCCATGTTGGGCGGACTGGTGGCTCAGACTCCCCTGGCCAAATTGAGTGCGATGGTGGGTTGGCGTCAGGCGGTCTTGATTGATGCGAGCTTAGGTATCGTAGTGATTTTATTGATTATTCTCTTTGTTCAAGACAGACCACCGAATAGCCATGCCGAAGTCAAAGCCGATCAAGCACAGTTAACCTCGTTGGGTTTTTGGCATTGCATTAAGCTAGTCTTATTGAATCCGAATAATTGGTTAGGAGGAATTTATACCTCATTAATGAATTTCCCTATTTTTTTGCTAGGCGCTTTATGGGGGATTCCCTATCTTGTGCAAGTCCATCATCTCAGTACGATGGAAGCATCTTATGCGACAACCATGTTATTTGTGGGCGTGATTTTTGGGTCGCCGGCGTTTGGGTGGTTTTCTGACCATATTGGCAGAAGAGTGTTACCCATGGTATTGGGCGCCGTGGTTTCACTGGTGGTCATGTGGATGCTCATGTATTCTTCACATCTGTCCTTAGGGATGTTGATCGGTTTGTTTTTCTTGGTGGGTTTTGTGACGAGCTCACAAGTGTTGAGTTATCCGGCTATCGCTGAATTAAACCCAACGGTGTTGACCAGTACGGCGGTTAGCGTGGATTCGGTGACCATCATGTTAAGCGGCGTTTTGTGCCAGCCCCTGTTTGGCTGGATGCTGGAAATGCACTGGGATCACCGAATCGTCGATGGTGCTCGTGCTTACTCACCACATGATTTCATGAATGCCATGCTGATGATGCCGATTTCGTTTGTGGTGAGCATTTTTGTGGCGTGGATGATCAAAGAAACTTACTGCAAAGCACTTGCTTAAGGAACTGGCCCATGACACGTGCATTTATTATCTTGCTCGATTCTTTTGGAATAGGGGCGAGTCATGATGCAGCGCAGTATGGCGATGCCGGAGCCAATACCTTAGGTCATATTGCCGAAGCTTGTGCAGCAGGAAGAGCCGATAAAACGGGTGTGCGAAAAGGGCCGCTCTCTTTACCCAACTTAACGCGTTTAGGGTTAAATCAAGCGATGCAGATTAGCACTGGTGAATTTGCGAAAGGATTGTCTACTGATACACCGGTTATCGGAGCCTATGGGTGTGCGGCTGAAAAAAGCCTAGGGAAAGATACGCCCAGCGGACATTGGGAAATTGCGGGTGTGCCGGCTCTAGTGGATTGGGGTTATTTTCCACCGGAGTATCCTAGCTTTCCTGATGAACTCTTAGAAGCATTGATAGAGCGCTGTCATTTGCCAGGTGTCTTAGGGAACAAACATGCATCTGGAACGGATGTGATTCAAGAGCTGGGCTTAGAACATCAAAAGACAGGGAAACCCATTGTCTATACATCCGCCGATAGCGTTTTTCAAATCGCCGCACATGAAGACAGTTTTGGTTTAAACAAGCTGTATGAAGTCTGTGTCGTAGCACGCGAATTAGTGAATGCGTATCACATAGGACGCGTGATTGCCCGTCCATTTTCAGGTGAGCCTGGGCATTATTATCGAACCGGCAATCGCCGTGATTATGCAGTGCCCCCGCCTTCACGGACCTTGCTTGATGATATTGTCGCATCAGGCAATCAAGTGATTTCGGTGGGTAAGGTATCTGATATTTACGCCCATCGAGGGATTAGCAAGTCGGTTAAAGCGGATGGCAATATGCCATTGTTTGATGCTTTTTTGCGAGAAGTCCGCAGGGCACCCGATCACAGCTTGGTTTTTGTCAATTTAGTCGATTTTGATATGTTGTATGGCCATAGGCGCGATGTGATCGGCTATGCCCATGCCTTAGAAGAGTTTGATGCGAGACTGCCTGAATTTAACGCTCTTATGCAGCCCCAGGATTTGGCCGTGATTACAGCAGATCATGGTTGTGATCCTACTTGGCCAGGATCGGATCATACACGAG
Organism: Pseudomonadota bacterium; assembly: GCA_021807565.1. GTDB lineage: Bacteria > Pseudomonadota > Gammaproteobacteria > DSM-16500 > DSM-16500 > JAKBCU01. Next base: position 6,877 of record JAKBCU010000020.1, read on the forward strand.
AACATATTCCTATCTTATTATGGGGGTCACGAGTGACACCCGGGCCCATCGGCATACGCGATACGTTTGCCGATATTGGCCAAACCCTGGCGCATCACTTGGGTCTTAAGCCACTGCCGACGGGAACCACTATTCTTTAAACGCGAATTCCGACAAATGTGTGGGTAGAGCCCTCATTTAAATAAATCGGAATGAATAGATTCCCGCCTTCGCCTAACACAGTCTCGAGAATGCAAAATTATTATATTTCAAAGTGTTACGATGTAACTTATGCCCCACTGACGTTATTTTACATCGTGAAGCGTAGGTTTAAGCATTTGCGTGATGAGGAATTTCTTTAACTGACCATAACAGCCAAGCACCAACCATAAAAAATAATAAAACGCAGGACATACCTGCTCGTTGCGTGTTAAATAATCCTGTCAGTAGCGCAAACATCCATGGGCCCAAAAATGCTGTAGCCTTTCCTGAAAATGTATACAATCCAAAAAACTGCGTCAGATTTTCTCTAGGGGCAATGCGAACCATTAAAGAACGGCTTGCCGCTTGAATGGGACCAATAAAAAAACAAAGTATTAAACTTAATAACCAAAATACCGTAATAGAATGCACAAAAAGGATTGGCACACCCACAATCATCATTCCAATTAACGAGCTAAATACAGTTTTTTTGGAACCAAACTTATCATCAAACCATCCACAACTAATAGCGCCCAACCCAATAATAATATTGAGTGATATTCCAAACTCAATCACTTGCGCTAATGACATGCTAAAGGTACCCGCTGCATAAATGCCGCCAAAACTAATGACTGTATTTAAGCCATCAATATAAATCATCCGGGCAATTAAAAAGCGGAATAGATTTCTTTCATTAGACCATTCTCTCAGGGTCATTCTTAAATTATCAAATCCTTTTGCGATGGCATGACGGATAGATAATCGTTGAGTCAAGGGGTAATCGGGAACATACATAAACAAAGGGATAGCAAACACAGCTATCCAGACTGCCGCAAACATGCCGCATATTCTGACATATTCAGCATTAGCCTGATTCAACCAAGCAGGTTTTCCTTGTACAAACCAAACTAAGGAAATGATCAATGCCATGACCCCACCGGCATCACCCATTCCCCACCCCCAACCAGAAACACGTCCAATATTTTGGGCAGAGGCTACATTTGGCAGCAAGGCATTATAAAAAACTTGGCTTATTTCATATCCAATGATACCTATGATAAGGGCACCTAGTGTCGTGTATACGGCATTGGCGTTGGGATAGGCATACCAAAGCAATCCGGCGCCCACAATAGTTAGCAAAGTAAAAACAAATAACCAAGGTTTACGAGGGCCGCAGTAATCTGCAATAGCACCAAAAATAGGACTTAATATAACAACAATCAACGATGCAATGGCGACGGCATATCCCCATTGTTCAGTACGTAAAATATGATCAGCCGGCACCCTGCTTGTGAAATAAGCGGCAAAAATAAACGTGAGCACAATCGTGGTAAAAGAAAAGACACCCCAATCATATAGCGCCCAAGCAATGGCGCTACGATTGGATTGCATAAAGTATCTTATTTTCCCCATTAAAACCGCTTCTCCGTGAATACCTTAACAGTTCACAGTCAGTTGTAGCCCGTAGGAATTACCGGACAAAGCAGCACTTCCCTGCGTGTGCACACCCGTTGAGTTTGCTGTATTTAATAAGATTTTTTTATCAAAATACGTATGCGAATACGTGCCGCCGATAGCTACTTCCGGCGTCAATTGATACTCTGCACCTAAGCCCAACACCGTGCGATTCCCATCGGGTAATGAAAGATTTCGATACAAATTATTCGTAGGGGTATTATCAAAAGCGACTAAAGCACCTACTTTAATACGTGGAAATAATTGGTATCTTGTCCCAAAATCCCATCGCCAAGAGTTATGGTAGTAAAAACTTAATAGGTTGGTAGAGGAAGGACCGGCTGTATTTTTCAATAATACCGTCGTCAGGCGATTCCATTGCGAGTAGTGGGCTTGAAAAAACATCATCAAGTCGGGGTTCAAGAATTGTTTCAAGCTGAATGTGCTGGTTGCAGGTAAAGGAACTGTAGCTGCGCCATGTGTGCTCACTGAACCTGTGTATGTACTAGTACCAGTAACCGTCGGCGTGATCCCTGAAAAATAATTCAAGCTCAAAAAAGTACCTTTAAGTGCATGGTACATGGCACCCGCATGCCATCCGTAAGCCCAGCCATTTGCCTTATTCGTCGCTTTTGCATGTCCTGGCGCACCGTTACCTAAAAGAGGGATGAACGATATTTGCTCTAAATCGGCCGATAAATACATCGCATCTAAACCAACTCCTACGGCAACATCAGATAATTTACCTGCAAATTGATAAGCCACATTGGGAGCGACGTCAACTGAAGTCAATTTTAATTTTGTCACTGCATAACGGGCAATCGAGGTTGCACTATTGTACATGACATTGGTGGTAAACGGTTCGGTGACATCCAACCCCACCATCCATTGATCAGAAAGCTTTCTTGCCATTCGACCATAAGGCAAGTTGTAACTTGCAATATTGGATGTTTGGCCAGTTCCCGCTGCGGTCGTCACATAAGGTAAACGAGAAACCGTTCCATAAAAGGTAATATTAGGGGAGACATACGTATCACCTAAAATGAGCTGATTCTTTTTAGGAACGGTTAGAAAAAGTTCTGCCGGGTTGCTATAGACTAAAGCTGCAAAGTTTTGAAAACTACCCGCCGACGCAGTGGTTGCACAACAAATCACACCACATGTGGTCATCAGGCTAAAAAGCTCCTTACGCTTATAAAAGAAATGCTTCTTTAACATCCCCATGCCGCCCTCCTTGAACAATAAAATTTCCCTATAGCATTTTGACCAAATTCTACCGAACAGGCTTTAGCATTGCAACTTTTCAAAGGAAGAATATCAACTTTTTGTGTCAAACGATTTGGTAGGGCCTTTATTTTCTAGTATCCAATTAAGATAGCGTTGTGCTGGAAGATCTGCAGGATTCAGATTCACGATCGCTTTAAATAAAACGAGTGCCTTGTCAAACTGATTGGTATTATAAAACATAACGGCACGTTCAAAATCATTTTTGGTTCTGCTCTTTAATGCCTTAGCGGCAGGTAAATCGGCATCAAATATCTCATAAATCACAATAGGTTTGGCTTTTCCTCGAATAAGAGCAATATCTATTTTTCTAACATGATACTGAGAAGGCATTTGCAATCTGGAATAGGTGTCTTCTGAAATAAGCAATGCGACTCCATACACTTTAGTTAAACTTTCAATGCGTGACGCTAAATTGACTGAATCTGAAATGACTGTTCCATCCATTCTATTTTCTTCACCCACTGTTCCTAGCATAAGAAAACCGCTGTTTAATCCAATACCGATACGAATTGGACTTTCTCCTTGCTCACTTCGTACTTTGTTAAATTCTTCTAACGTCCTTAACATGGCAATCGATGCTTGTAGCGCATCATCTGCATCAGTTGGGAAAAGCGCCATGATGCCATCACCCATGTATTTATCAACAAATCCTTGATGAGCTGCTATGTTTGGCTCAATATAATGTAAAAAATGATTGATAAAGGCAAAGTTTTCTTTGGGGGACATTTTTTCAGATATTGAAGTAAAATCACGAATATCACTAAATAATATGGTCATATCTTTTTGGACTTGATCACCCACTTCAACGTCGACTATGCTTTTTTTACCGAGTAAATTTAAAAATTCCTGTGGCACAAAACGCGCATAGGCTTTATTTGTATCCACTAAGGACTTATTCAACTCAGATAAGTTATTATTTAGATTGACGATATCGGTATACAATCTGGCATTGTCAATTGAAATGACCATTTGCCCCGACAGTAAACTGAGTAACTCTAACCGCTCTTTGGTAAACACGTTCGTAGCCAAATTGTTTTCCAAATAGAGTATCCCTGTCACTTCACTGTGACTGATTAATGGCATGCAAAGCACCGACTTGGGTTGATTTTGAATAATATACTGATCTTTTGAGTATAAAGTATCGTGAGCAGCATCTCCCATCACGATCGATGTTTTGCTACGCAACACATAATTAATGACTGATATTGAAACAATGCCTTCTTGTTCTATTGATTGTAGCACTTTAGGTTCTTCATACATTGATCCTTCCGCTTCAATATACCATGTGCCCTCTTTTGGTAATAATAAAAAACCTTTTTGAGCCCCAGCATTTTCTATTACTATTTTCATCAAATCGCAAAGCAAATCCGAAAATACGATGTCCTTAGATATTTTTTCTGTTGCTTTCAATAGGGTGGTTAAATCCAAAATTTCATTTGGCGCACCTTGAGTAATCATCTTGCTGGTAATCTCTGCTTTCGTTGAAATATTCGACCGAACCGCATCAGCGGGTAACGATAAATCTGGATATTCCTTTTCTAATAAAGTCATTTTTGCAATAGCGCCCCACTTTGAATACGTATAAAAAGCATCATTAATATAGCTTCTTGCAATTTTATTTTTCCCCTGTTCAAGATAAAATTTACAAGCTAGCTCACATGCAATGGCTTCTTCATCTAAATACCCATATTTTCTGGCATATTCTATTGCTTTATCATAACAAAGCGCTGCATTTTCATTTAAGCCAAGCACTCTACATCGTTCTGCTTCTATCAGATAATATTTATCCAAATAATTCATTGGTGCATTTTGCGACCATCGTTTAAATTTTTTAAGAACAACTTTTACATAATTCATTCGTTCTCTTTTTTCTTGCTTTGATAAATCACCATAATTTCCTAAAAAAGCTAAACTTGAAAATAAATATAAGAAAGAGTTAGCAACACCATCCACTATTTTATATCCCAGTGAAGTGGCCAATAAGGCGCTTTGATAGGCCTTTTTTCTATCTGCTAAAAAATAATCGACAAATAAATTAGTTAAATTCGAATTATATAAACCTTCATTATTATTTTTTTTAATAAAACTTTTTATCATAACCTCTTCATCAAATTCTGCTCCCTTTTTTTTCATTTCCTCCTCAGACAAGCCAAGCAGCTTCAAAATCCCTCGCCAGTAAATTAAAGAATACTGATAACTCGTTTTTTGTCTCACTTTTAATAAAAAGCGTGTATTGGTTTCGGCTTCTTTTGCGGCTGCACTTAATTCTTTTCCTGACACAAGAACCAATGAATTATAAATACATAAGAATAGCCCAGCATGATCAAAATCACCTACATTTAAACTTTGCTGAAAGCCTGTAATCAGCTGAGGTATTATTTCATGAACATGATCATGAAAATGAGCAACCATGACATAAAAGGCAATATAGACTTGGGGTTTTTGTCGATCGGCATTGATCTGACACACCATATCCAGAGCCAATTTTCCATATTCATATCCTTTTTTTGCATCGTTCAAAATAGAACAAAGTATAGCGGCATAGCCCACAAAACTCGCTGTGAGTTCAGCGCTAATACCATGCTTTAAAATAAGTTTGATTGAATTAAGCGACAACACCAAAAGCAAGTATTGATTTGTTAAATAAGCGATCGTTCCTCCCACGCTCAAAATAGAACTTACACTAAGCCATTTAGGGTCTGTCATTTCTGGAAATTTTAATATTTCTTCATTCTTTTTATTTAACAAAGCCCATTTTGTTCCAACCAAAGAGGCTAATACATCCATTTTAGTCGGCTTGATGGGTACTTTTATCCCAAAAAGCCTTAATACTTTAATCAACAACGTCACTGCGTCTGATAGTTTATTTTGACTTTTTAAATAATTCATTTTTGTCAAATAAACATTAACCTTATCTAACAAAGAAGTGGTATTATCTAAAATAATTTCGCCATAAGTTTGCATTAAATCAAATTCAGACATTAAATAAGCCGTTTGCATGGCTTCTTCATATAAAGACAAGGTAAGATCATAATGTTCCTGCCAGGCAATACGGGGCAGCAACGATATGCCTATTTTTAGATAATGGATTGCTGAAGCGTAAGCTATAGATGATTTCGCCCTTTTACCTGCTTTTAAATTAAACTCAGCTACATTTATTTTTTCTGACAGATCAACTATATTCTCTAATCCCTGATTAAAGTGATTAACAATGTTCATGGGATCTTCATTCAATTTTTCTTCGGATAGATTTTCTAACATTAATCTTGCAATCGTTAAATGAACGATTTTTTTTTCATCCTCGTTAATTAAAAAATAAGCTGCTTGTTGTACTCTATCATGCAAAAACTGGTAGCTGATCAAATGGCTTTTTTCTAAGCTAATTGCCTGATAAGCATCGTTGATCGGAATAATCAGGCCTTCTTCCAAGCTCGGCCATAATAAATTTGCCGCTTCATCCAAACTCATTATGCTAATAACACTTAAGGTATGTAAATCAAACCGATTACCAAGACATGCCGCTAATTGTAATAATTTTTGTGTTTTTTCGGGTAATTCCAATACTTTTTTGACCATCAGCTCAATCACATTATCAGTAAACCCTTGTTGTTGAATTAATTCAACATCCCAGGTCCAATAACAAGCTTCTCTATCAAAATAAATCAGATTCTCTTTATACAAAACTTGCAAAAACTGTGTCAGAAAAAAAGGATTTCCCCGTGTTTTTTCAAAACACACCTCTGCCAGAGAAGTAATTTTTTCTAAATTAACATGCAGCGTATCAGATAAAAAATTCTGTACATCGGAAAATTGTAGTGGCAGTAATACTAATTTATTTAATTCAATTCCTGACTTGCTAATGCTGGATAGGGTATCCAATAAAGGGTGTTTAAGATCCACTTCATTTTCTCGATAAGACCCTATTAACAAAAAATCATGGCTATCTATGTTTGTAAATAACATTTCTAATAATTTAAGTGAAGGTGAATCTACCCACTGCAAATCATCTAAAAAAATAACAAGTGGAGCATTCGATGTTGCAAGTGCTTGAATAAAATTTTGAAAAACCAGATTGAATCGATTTTGTGTCTCAACTGGATTTAAAGTCGGTAACCTCGGTTGATCGCCTATAATCTGAGTCACTACGGGAATGACATCAACAACAACTTGCCCATTTGAGCCCACTGCATCAATCATGCGTTGCCGCCAAACAGAAATTTGTTCTTCACTTTCTGTTAAAATTTGCTGGATCATGCCCTGCAATACTTGAATAATGCCAAAATAAGGAATATCTCGCTTATATTGATCAAATTTACCTGAAACAAAGTATCCTTTTTTTTCAACTATCGGTTTGTGTATTTCTTTGATGAGTCTTGATTTTCCAACGCCTGCATAGCCAGTCACTAACACAACGCCGGCATGACCACTTTGACTTATTTTGTCAAATGCTTCAATAAGCAATTTTCGTTCATTTTCCCTGCCATATAATTTTTCTGAAATGCGAAATCGAGTGGATATATCTTTTTTTCCAATTTCAAAAAAATCTATTTTTCCTTGTTGTCGCAACTTTTCTAAACATTTTTTTAAATCCGCTTTTATTCCTATAGCGCTTTGATATCGATCTTCGGCTGTTTTTGCCATCAGTTTTAAAACAATATTGGAAATAACTGGGGGAATAGCATCATTGAGGTCAGTCGGTGACACAGGAATCTTTGCTATATGTCCATGGACAATTTCCATTACATCTTCAGAAGCAAAGGGTAATTTTCCAGTAAGCATATGATAGAAAACGACGCCCAAAGAATAAAAATCCGTGCGATAATCAATCCCACGATTCATTCGGCCTGTTTGTTCCGGTGAAATATAAGGTAACATCCCCTCAAGGACATGCAAATTTTGATTTTCTGGCTCTTCGCGAGGTAATGTACTGGCTATTCCAAAATCAATGATTTTGACTTGCTTATTAATCTCATTTAACAAAATATTGGCAGGGTTAATATCTTTATGCACGATATAATGGGCGTGAATTTTTCCTAACTCTTCCGTGATATTGATGGCAATTAATAAAAATTCTTTAATGCTCAACGGACCTCGACTCAATCTATCTTTTAAAGATTGCGTCCCAAAATCCTCTAAAATGATCGCTAAACTATTACCATAGGCTTCTAACCCAAAATCGTCTGTAGTCGCTTCTTTCCCCAATTCGTGTATCAGTTCATATTCTCTTTTAAATCGGACCAACTCATCCGTTGTAGGATATTCATCTTTTAGGAGTTTTACGATGACCGGTGTTTTATCCATTTCGCGAACCGCTTTATAGAGGAGGGTATGATTCCCTCTATAAATTTCTTTCAAAAACACAAAACCAGGTATCGTCAACATGCATGTTATACCTAACTTTAATCTACCTACGCATTCCCATACACCTATAGTATAGTGTAATCCATTCTAGTGAAGCGTGCTTTTTAAGGCTCCATCACATTCAGCAAGTAACGATATAATTGATTAAAAATTGTACTATTATACCCTTTTGTGTCTTTTGACGGACAATCCTAGGGTCTATTTTGTCGAATGTTTTCATGCTGGTTACGTGGATGAAATGCGATGCCTACAGAGGATTCTTCAAGTTGCAAGGTAAATACTTGATGCGTCTCAAAGGGATGTGCTAAGTGTTTCTCCTGAACAAAACAGAAGTCGAATGCTGAAACCATTTTTGCAACCGTAAACAACACTTCTTGTTTAGCAAATTCTCGGCCTGGACATCGTCTTTTACCAAAACCGAAAGGGAAAAATTGAAATTCATCGGGTTTGTTCTGTTCGAAACGTTCAGGCCTAAATAGGTCTGCATCAAAACCCCATACTTCAGGTAACCGCTGTGAAGTTCGGGCAGACACGATAATTTTATCGCCTGGTTTAAAACCTGCTCCTGCTTTAGATTCATTGGGAGAAAGATGAAAGGGACTCGTCACTTCATAAACCATATCGGGGATAGGTGGATACAATCGAAGTGTTTCCATGATAACAGCATTTAAATAATTTAATTTTGCGAGTGTTTCTCGAGTCCAATGTTCAGAGGGTTCCGATAGTGCATCTATTTCCGAGCGAACTTTTTCCAATTTTGCTTTATGGTTTGGATCAGCAAGCAACATAAAAACCAGCATCATCAATGTAGCCGTTGTTTCTGAACCCACGACATAAAATTGTTTTATGCTATCTAATGCAGGCTGAGAATACAGATATTTTTTTATTTTTTTTAGTATGGCTTCATCATTGGTTTTGCCAAAAGGGTTCAACCAGTTTTTACTTGCAAGAATATTGCCTTCTTGCTCAGGAATAATATCATTTAACATAAATTGATTCCCTTGCTCAATCAATTTTTGCATAGCAGAATGACGGCATACTTGAAAAAAGGATGGGACATATTGATCGATTACTTGATTTTTCTGTGTTGCCAGTTGTGTGCCCACTTGAGTAATGAAATGGATTGCTTTTCTCTTTTTGTGATCAGAAACTTGGCCAAACCCTAACTTAATTCCAATCATATCCATTGTGATAAAATGCGCCATTTCTTTAATATCGACTACCTTATTTGGAAGCGATAGCATCTTATCAATATAACTGTTGATTATCGTATTCATTCTTGGCATATCATTATTCAATACCTGTGGCCCCAATAACACACTCGTAAATTGGGCCCTCAATTCTTGCCATTCTGTTGACTCATCAGAATAATGAAATATACTTTTAGGTCCGACTATTTGATCAAATGACCCTGTAGAATCGTGATGTAATACAGCATCAGCATGGTCTTTCACTAATGCTTTAATATGATGGGGCCGCGTGATTAAAACAGCGCTTCTTCTTGGGCCAAATCGCCATTCACAAAGACCTTGCGGATTTTGTTTAGCGAGCAAGGCCGCTGCTTCTATCATTCGACTGGAGCCTTTACCATCTTCATCGAATACATTCCATAACTGTCCATAATAAGGATCGCCTTGTAAATAGGCGGCTTCAGGCAGGCGTTGCTCTTTTTCAGCTGGATATACCGTCGATAAAACAGAAGTCGCAAATAGGCCCGCATATTGAGTCAGTGTCTTACAGGGATTTGAACGGCCGTAAGGCGCATCATTTTGGTTTTGTGATGGTCGTTCTTCATTTTTTATGTCTACCCTTTTGGATTCACAATGACTTTCCATATGTCTATCCTTGTATAAGTGCCAAAACCTGGCTCACTATAGCCATGACAATGGAAAATTTCAACCCATACACAAATACTTGATCTCGACATAATCTTCTATGCCATATCTGGAACCTTCTCGCCCTATGCCTGATTCTTTATATCCTCCAAATGGAGCCACTTCAGTTGAAATAATACCTTCATTCACTCCTACCATTCCATATTGAAGTGCCTCTGCGATACGCCATATACGGTGAATATCTTGACTATAAAAATAAGAAGCCAATCCTGCATTCGTTTCATTTGACATCGCAATCACCTCTTCTTCTGTCTTAAAACGAAATAAGGGGGCAATGGGTCCGAAGGTTTCTTCCCTAGCGATTAACATAGACATATTCATATCAGTTAAAATGGTGGGTGTAAAAAATAACTTTCCTGCTTCATGACGCTTTCCTCCAAACACTGAGGCAGCACCATTTGCAATGGCATCCGCAACATGGTTTGTTACTTTCTCTAAAGCCGCTTCATTGATGAGAGGACCTTGTTGCACAGATTCATCCAGACCATTTCCAATTCGTAATTTTTTAACAGCCGATACTAATTTTTGCGTAAATGCATCATACACAGCTTCTTGAACAAAAATTCGGTTTGCACAAATACAGGTTTGTCCCGTATTTCTAAATTTAGACGCCATTAAACCAGTGACTGCTAAATCTAAGTCGGCATCGTCAAAAACAATAAAAGGGGCATTACCACCCAATTCGAGAGACACTTTTTTGACGGTGCTCGCACACTGCTGCATTAGCAATTTGCCTACTTGAGTCGATCCAGTAAATGAAAATTTACGCACTAACGGATTATGTGTAAACTCTGCACCAATATCGGATGGATTACCTGTCACAATATTAAAGACACCTGCGGGAATGCCTGCTTGTTCAGCTAATGCCGCCAGTGCTAACGCTGAAAATGGTGTTTCTTCTGCGGGTTTAATCACGATAGTACAACCCACGGCCAAGGCGGGTGCACATTTTCGAGTAATCATGGCTGCCGGAAAATTCCATGGTGTAATCGCAGCGACCACACCAATAGGTTGTTTCAGTACCAATAAATGTTGCTTCGGTTTATTTGATGGAATCACATCTCCATACACTCGACGAGCCTCTTCTGCAAACCACTTGATAAATGAATTCGCATACTCGATTTCTGAACGTGCCTCCGTAATAGGTTTTCCTTGTTCAAGAGTCATCAGTATAGCAAGATCTTCTTTGTGTTTATCAATCAAATCAGCCCAGCACCGTAAATAGGTTGAGCGCTGTAAAGCCGTTAGCATTTTCCAACTTTTTTGTGCGTTAAAGGCGGCTTCGATGGCTTGTTTGGCTTCAGCTGCACCACACATCGGTACATGACCCAGCTCACTTTGATCGTATGGATTGTTGACTAAATGGGTTTTTTGATTCAATGCATTCACCCATTTCCCATCAATATAACAGTGTTGCTTGAACAGTAATGGATTCTGTAATGTCATAAAACTTCCTTTTTTCAGTGAAATGACTCGCTAATCTGTTCTGAAAACCTTTCTTCAAACAGTTGATACACGCTAGGAAAGTGTTGCCAATTATGCATGAAACGTTTTATTTCTTTTTTATAGACACGAGACAAAGAACGCTGATGCGGATGTTCTTGCATGCCATCTAAGTCTATCAATACTGGCCAGCCGCGTTGGACGAGAATATTCGTCATCTTTAAATCACCGTGGCTCACCCCCAGGGCTGCTAAATTTCTTATGAGCCTAACCGTGCGCTCTGCTAATCTTGTTAAAGATGATTCATCCGGCTGATGCTGTGTGAGATGCACACCAATATGTTCGCCTTCAATATATTCCATCAGTAAATAAGAGGTAGCATGCAGCCCTAATAATCGCTTTTCAATATAAGCAATCGGTTTTGCTGTTGTGATACCGAATAAGGAAAGCAAATGCGCTAAACGCCAACCCATTGCTGCCCTGGTTTTTCGAAAGCAACGTCTTAACCAGTGCCAAGTATTTTTTACATTATATCGTTTTATTACCATCAGCTTGTTATTAATTAAAATCTTGGCAACCGTTGAACTTCGACCTGATTTTAAAATGTTTTCTGTTTGATTGATAAAAGCAAGTTCAGGATTTTTTAATAAGGTTAATAAAGACGATGAATGATGCTGACGGTCATACATAAAGATGAATTGGCCATAACGTTGCTTAACAAATGCCGAACAATTTCGAGTCGTTTTTTCTTGATAATGTAACCAACGTTGTCGATTATATTTCTTAATGCATCGCTGCAAATAGACGGTGTCCGCTTGTTTTACTAACCAGCCTCTTGATGCAGCATAAGATTGAAATAATGTTTTTTGCAATGCGTCTGTGCCTACTCCAAACTGGGCAAAAAACAGGCCCAAATGATCTAAGCTAGCTTTTTTTCCCAAGGGCCTGTGAATCGCTACAATATTTGCACCATCCAAGGTATACAGTTGTTTGCGCGTCACTAATATATTTTTAAAATGCATATCACGTTGCACAATGCCTAATACATGCTGTGTTGCCAATTCCACTACGACAGCGTGCATCAAAGGAGCCAGTATGGATTTGTCTGTTTGTTCCTGCCATATATCATGCAAACTTTTTGTTTCCACGATTCTTTCAAAAATCAGGACATAAATACGTTTATTGTTTGAGACAGATGCGTACAACAGTGGCGGTGTCGGCACACGACATGAAAGCAGCGTTGCTACGCCCATTTTTTCTTTTTCAAAATGGTATTTTGCCTTTCTAGGCTGGTAAAAAAGTTTTGCGACCACAGGTTTATCTTGCCAGGTACCCAACACAACCATACGCTTTCCTGGCAATACGCGTAAGATGTGTTCACATAGGAGGGATTGTTCCTGATCTTTTAACGTCACTTTAAAAGGCGCTGAATCATCCAGTCTCCTACGACGCAATTGGCTTACTGTTAGCTCATTTGAAGTATCGACTTGTTTCTTTTTGAAATAACTGATTGCCACGTCTCTCCACCTTATGCCAAAAGCCAGCGTCTTGATTCAAGATCGCCCTTAGGGATTTCTTACGATATTCTCTAATAAAACGCAAGAGATCCCGCTTGGTTAATCCTATTTTTTTACTTGAAAAAAATAATCCTGCTAAATCTTTAATAAGCCATCGCTGAGGTGTTTTTTTTCTTATCTCAGCACGATGTAAATCGATCAGATATAAACAAGGTTTGCTTTTGTCAGGTTGCGTTGTCACCTGTAATAAAAAATGGCATAAATAAAAATCTCGATGATTCACGCCATGTTGATGCAATTTATGCGCAATCTGTGCGACTTCTGTAATGAGCCTTTGTTTTTCGTTAAATCGAGGTGCTTTTTTGCTCCATTGTTTTCCCAATTCTTCTAGGGTAATACAATTAGATAGTTCTCTTGTTACTAAAAAAGATTGCATGCGTGCAGGATTTCTTCCATATAAACCATAAGCAAGTGGTTCGGGCACCAAAATACCCAATTTTTTTAAGTAATTCAAGGCAATCCATTCGTTTTTTGCACTGAGCACCGGCCAGCGTAATTGAATGATATTCTTCACGATTTCCTTCCAGCCAACACCATGATGCTGTTTAATAAAATAGTAGGCTGATCCAATGAGTACGCGTTGTACTTTACGATTCTCTAATTCGCGATACACACTCCCCGTGAGATGCATCAGCTGATCAAATGGATGTGACGGCGCCAACTGTGCCTTAAGACTAGGATCGATAACGAGTATCATGCGATCGTCCTGCCAAACGATTCAATGAAGTCAACTGCACGTTCTGGCATGCTGTAAATATTAGCGGTTTCTGCAAAAGCACGGCCATTTTGTTGCCAATTTTTTCTATTCGGGGAAGACACCATGGCAATCATGGCTTGATTAAATTCTGTTTGTCTAAAAGGGGATGGCAACACTAAACCCGTATCGGATTTGAGTATGTAATCGGCATATCCACACACATCGGTTGTCAACACCGGCAATCCTGCTATCACTGCCTCCAATAATACGGTGCCTGTATTTTCATTATAGGCAGGATGCAATAAGGCATCTGCTGCTAACAAAAGCGCTGGCACATCCTTTCGCCCGCCTAAGAATGTTATTTTATGCGCTATTTTCAGTCGCAACGCCTGACGTTTGAAGGGTTTTGCATCATCTTGTCCCACGATGGCCAACTGCGAACGCTGTTGTATTTCTTCAGGTAATGCAGCGAACCCTCGTAAAATTCTATCCAAGCCTTTTGTCTTGAATCCTGACCCAACCATCATAAATAAAAATTCATTCTCGCTTAAGTGAAGTTCCTGTCTTTTGCATTGACGAACTGAATGAGCATGGAGAGGTGTTTTACGATCCATTGCAATACCGGGTGGTAAAAGATGGCATCGACTGGATGGCGTTTGATAAAAGCGATGGAACTCGGCTTCAGCATCAGGAGATAGGAATAAAATGTTTGTTCTTGCTTGCTTTGTAAATACGGCTTTTTCATAAGCCACTAACTGTCGATAACGCGGTGTTAAACGATACCATGCGCCATGCCGCTTTCTTGCTTTTGCCTGAAAACAGGTATCCGCTGCATAATAGACATCTATTCCTGGCATTTTATTAAAACCAATGACAACATCATACCGGTGCGCTACAAGGTGAGGTTGCAACTGCTCAACAAACTCTCTAATGCGTTGATGATTTTGCCATTTTTTGCTTGGGAGAAGGTGTATTGTCATACCCGTTGGAGCTGCGCCCTCCCAACCCATTGTATACACATCAACCGTATGACCTCTTTTAATGCATACTTCGCCAATGCGAAAAAAATCACGTTGCAAACCACCAAACGGAAAATAGTTAAACAGACAACAAGCTAGCTTCATCTATCTGACTCATATTATTAAAAAAAATGAGGCATCTAGTGTATCAAATGGCCAATATCCTATCAATCTATGTTCATTCTTATCTTGATAATTCTGTTGACCCAACAAAAGTGTCTATGATATATTTTTGAACAAATAAAATTAGGTACTTTTTATGAAACATTATATTGTCATGGTTGCTTTTTCACTTCTGCTATCCCATGCGGCATGGGCTGCAGAAACACCCGCTCAGCCAGCCACTGCTAAACCGATTGTGGCCGAAGACCCTGATAATTACCAAGCCATTTTCATTAATGATCAAATGAAAATTACGCCCAACAACCGACACGAAGAAGACGCGTCGCAGCACTCTGTCATTAATGTAGATTATCCACAAATTACGGGCGAAAAACTGTCTGCTGCAGCGGAACAATTTAACTCATTAATCGTCACAACGATTAATCAAGAAGTGGATCAATTCAAACAA
>JAKBCU010000081.1 GCA_021807565.1 Pseudomonadota bacterium
ATTTATTATTTTTGCATGTAATGTACCTTTTTACTTTGGCGGTACTTCTTTATTAATTATCGTAGTGGTGGTAATGGATTTTATGGCACAAATTCAGGCTCACGTGATGTCATACCAATATGAGTCCTTGTTAAAAAAAGCTAATTTAAAAAATGGAAGCTTAGGGTTGATGCGCCGCTAACACTAACGAGTTTGTCTTTTAAAATTCAATACGTTAGAGTGATGCGCATGGGTTTAGTGAGTGAATTGTTTGATACAAGTGTTGTTGAGGTTGATATGAAAGTAGGTGCATCCGTCAAAAAAATATGTCGTAACTGTAAAATTGTACGTAGAAATCGTGTTATCAGAGTGATTTGTAAAGAAAAAAGGCATAAACAGAAACAAGGGTAAATTTAGCCGTGAGAATCATTGATTTTTTATGCTATCAATATTAAACTGACGCGCTTTTCTGGTTATTAAGATTAAAGATAAGAAGGTTGTAGGAGTAATGGAATGGTTGCTCGTATCGCAAACGTAAACATCCCAGTGCAACAGCATGTTTGTATTGGACTAACTGCCATATTTGGCATTGGACGAAATCGTGCTAATGCTATTTGTGCAGCAGCAAAGGTTAAACCGGATACCAAGGTGAAAGATCTTTCAGATGCACAGCTTGAAAGTTTACGAACTGAAGTTGCTAAGTTTAGAGTCGAAGGTGACTTGAGACGTGAAGTTTCAATGAATATAAAGCGTCTAGTTGAGTTAGGTGCTTATCGAGGCTTGCGTCACCGCCGTGGTTTGCCGGTCAGAGGTCAACGAACTCGTACCAATGCCAGAACACGAAAAGGCAGACGTAAGGGTAAACAATAATTTATTGTGACAGGAACAAGTAGTAATGGCTGAATCATCTATACAAGCTCAACCCACCAAAGCAAGACGAAAAGCGAAAAAACAAGTTGTGGATGGTGTTGCATATATACGCGCTTCATTCAATAACACGATTGTGACAATCACCGACGTTCAAGGCAATACCGTTGGCTGGTCAAGTGCCGCTAGCTGTGGCTATCGTGGTTCTCGTAAATCAACACCTTATGCAGCAGGTGAAGCGGCAACCAAGGTAGGACAATTTGTCGTTGAAACTTATGGAATGAAGAACGTACATGTACGAGTGAAAGGGCCGGGACCGGGTAGAGAATCAGCAATACGTTCTTTACATACGGCAGGGTTGAAAATTTTATCGATCACAGATGCGACGGGTATACCATTTAATGGTTGCCGTGACCCCAAAAAACGTCGTGTATAAAAGTTAGGAGAAGATTGATGGCAAGAAATCTTGGGCCCAGATGTAAATTAGCCCGGCGTGAAAAGAGTGATTTATCTCTTACTAGTGGAGTTAGGTCGCTTGATACGAAATGTAAATTAGATACTGCTCCTGGTGTTCATGGTGCACGTCGTGGCAGAGAAACCGAGTATGGAGCACAGTTGAGAGCAAAACAAAAAGCCAAAAGAACGTACGGTGTCCTAGAACGTCAGTTTCGTAACTACTTCAAACAGGCGGCAAGTCTTAAAGGATCAACCGGTGAAAACCTGCTTAAGCTATTAGAAAGCAGATTAGATAATGTCGTATATAGAATGGGTTTTGCAGCAACTCGTGCTGAAGCAAGACAAATAGTGAGTCACAAAGCGGTTCTTGTTAACAATAGAAAAGCGAATATTCCTTCTATGATGTTGCAGCCAGGTGATATCGTTTCAATACGTTCTAAAGCCAAACAGCAGTTACGTATTCAGGGAGCATTGAGTTTAGCTCAATCAAGAGCACCCGCTGGGTGGTTGGAAGTCGATCAACATGAATTATCAGGCATCTTCAAACAAATTCCTGATAGAGCAGATCTTCCAACTGACATCGTTGAGAAGCTCATTGTTGAGCTTTATTCCAAGTAATGAATTTGGAGTTTAAGAGGCCATTCTATGCAAAATAATCCGTTTGACTTTTTAACACCGCGCGAAATCGCTGTGAAGATTTTAAGTCCGTTTAGAGCGACTGTCACGCTAGAGCCTCTCGAAAGAGGGTTTGGGTATACATTAGCAACTACGTTGCGTCGAATTTTACTGTCTTCTATGCCGGGTGCGGCGATTGTAGAAGTAAAGATTGATGGCGTGTTGCATGAGTATGGTGCGATACCCGGTGTCCAAGAAGATGTGGTTGAAATCTTACTGAATCTTAAAAACGTTGCTATCAAACTACATGGCCGAAATGAAGTAACATTAAGACTTAAAAAATCGGGTGTTGGACCCGTGTTAGCAGGCGATATTGAACAAGAACACGATGTCGAAATTTTAAATCCAACCTATGTTATTGCTCACTTAAATGAATCCGGTTCTATTAATATGGAATTGAAAGTCATGTTGGGTAGAGGGTATCAGACCGCCTCATTAAGAAGAAAATCCATTGAGGATGGTAAATTAGGAATAGGCGTTTTACAATTAGATGCGAGTTTCAGTCCAATTCGCAAAGTCGCATTTGCTGTAGAAAGCGCACGTGTTGAGCAACGTACAGACTTAGATAAATTGGTTATCGACTTAGAAACCAACGGTACGCTTGATCCAGAAGAGGCTATTAGAAGGTCTGCAACCATTTTACAACAACAGTTAGCTCCCTTTGTTGATTTAAAATCAGCACCTATTACCAAAGAATCTGGAGATCAACTGTCCGTCAATCCCATTTATATGAGACCGGTCGATGATCTTGAGTTAACCGTTCGATCAGCCAATTGTCTGAAAGCTGAAAGTATCTATTATATCGGTGATTTAATTCAGCGCAGTGAAAATGACTTATTAAAAACACCTAATTTAGGTAAGAAATCATTAACTGAGATTAAAAATGTCTTGGCTTCGCATGGTTTGTCATTAGGTATGAGAATTGATAACTGGCCATCGACATTGATAAAAGATAAAGAGTAGTAAGGGGTTTTTATGCGTCATCGTAAAAGTAGAAGGTATTTTGGTCGTGACAGTAGTCATCGTAAGGCGATGTTTAAGAATATGATGGTGTCAATGCTTAAGCATGAATTAATTAAGACAACCGTTTCAAAAGCTAAAGAATTAAGATTATACATGGAGCCCATGATTACCTTGGGAAAAGTGGATTCCGTTCATAATCGACGATTAGCTTTTGCAAGATTACGCGATCGAGACATGGTTTCAAAATTATTTAATGAAATTGGTCCTCACTTTAAAGAAAGACCAGGTGGCTATTTGCGTGTTTTGAAGTGTGGCAATCGCAAGGGTGATTGCGCTCCTATGGCTATCGTTGAGTTAGTAGGTCGTGAAAAAGGCATGGAATCGACTGAATAATGCTTGCTTAATCTGCTGACACTATGATTCACAAAATAAGAAGACGGGATTTGTTATGGCTATTCAGCCTGGGGTTCCTCTTCTATTTTTTTTACCTAGGTGGCCATCCCCTCCTCACTCCTGATGAAGGTCGCTATTCAGAAGTATCGCGAGAAATGCTCTCAACACGTGATTTTGTGACGCCTCATTTAAATGGGGTAGCACTGTTAGATAAACCCATTTTTCATTATTGGCTGCAAACGGTCAGTATTTATTTTTTCGGTTTAAAAGAGTGGGCATTGCGTTTGTGGTCCGCTGTCTTTGGGGTATTAGGTTGTTTGCTTATCTATGGGGTAGGCTTAACTTTTTTTAATCGCCGTACAGCGTTTTTATCCGCTGTCATTTTAATGACAAGCCCTTTGTATTTTGGTTTAGCTCATTATGCCAATCTCGATGGTGAAATCGGTTTTTTCATTAGCGCAACCTTAAGCTGTTTTGTGCTTTCTCTCAAATTTTCAGGTAATCAAAAAGTTGCTTTACTGATGTTGGCCTATGCATTAGCTGGGATCGCTATGCTAACAAAGGGACTCATT
Organism: Pseudomonadota bacterium; assembly: GCA_021807565.1. Classification (GTDB taxonomy): domain Bacteria; phylum Pseudomonadota; class Gammaproteobacteria; order DSM-16500; family DSM-16500; genus JAKBCU01. The sequence goes on from JAKBCU010000081.1 coordinate 3,906, forward strand.
GGTTTTGTGTTGCCCGGCGCTATTATTTTTTCTTGGATCCTGCTGACCAGACGTTTTTGGCTTTTTAAGCAACTCTATTTAATGCCTGGAATAGGTCTTTTTTTAGTGATAGCACTACCTTGGTATGTTTTGGTGCAATGGAAAAATCCTTTGTTTTTTGAGCATTTTTTTCTTTTTGAACAAGCGTCACGATTTTTAGGTCAAACTTCATTTAGCCACTCCTATGGCCCCTGGTTTTATATTCCTGTCGTATTGGTAGGATTTTTTCCCTGGACTGTATTTTTTATTCCCGCACTGCAAGAAAATCTAAAAAATATCATCTCCTCCTCTGCCAATACAGAGATAAATAGTTTTTTGATGACTTGGATAGTATGGGTGTTAGTCTTTTTTTCTATACCTCAATCCAAAACCATTAGCTATATCTTGCCGGCTTTTCCCGCCATGGCGTTAGTGGTAGCGAGGTATTTGGATCTATATTGGACTAAACAACGATTTTCCCCTTATATCAACTATTCTTACCTCATTCCTAGGCTTGTTCTTCTAACGGGAGTGATCTTAACATGGCTGAACATGAATATTAACGCGTTTGAGCCAAGCAGTATTAAGTCAATCGCAGAAGAAGTGAAACCTTACGTGAAGTCGGCAGACGAAATTGTAACGTATGATAAATATTATCACGACTTACCCTTTTATTTGGGGCAAACAGTGACGGTTGTACGTGACTGGGATAATCCCAACTCTCATCGAAAAGACGGTTGGGCACGTGAATTATGGTATGGTATGCAATCCACACCAGCCGCACATGAATGGCTTATTAATAAAACGACTTTTTGGCAACGTTGGCATAGTACAAAGCATTTGTTAGTTTTTCTTAGCATCAAAGACTATCCAGAGATGGTGTCTCACGTACACGGTCGCCTTTATCGAATTGCTGAATCCAAAAGTCAGAATACAGTCGTTGTGAGTAATTACCCTGTTACAGAAACACATTAGTTCTATCCGTAATCAACTTGTTGTCCTGTAGGGATCATTTTTGTTTATTTAGAACCTGATTAACAAAATAAAAATTAAAAACGCGAATTCTGAAGCTCAATGCTATTTCTGCCAGCATGATTTTTAGCTGGCATCCAGTGTCTTTATGAACCTTATAACGCGAATTCCGGATAAGCTCAATGCTATTTCTGTCATGCCAGCATGATTTTAGCTGGCATCCAGTGTCTTTATGAACCTTATACAATAGAGTGGTACAGATCATTTGGAATAGTTCAGACTTGATGTGACACTCATAAAAGAGTAAGGTCTCCCATTTTGAAAAGGACAATATTATTTCAACGGGCCTACCAAGTAGAATCGCTA
>JAKBCU010000021.1 GCA_021807565.1 Pseudomonadota bacterium
GTTATGTGACGTTACCGGGTGCAGTGGCTGCGGTGGAATTCGGGGGTGCCGCGGTATTGGCGGGTGGGTTAGGCGCCGGCGAAGCCATTGGTCGTCTCGCGGGTTTCACAGAATACGGCGGCGATATTATCACGGCATCGCATATGCGCTCTAGCCAAGTGCTGAGCCGGTATTTTGGTGATCATTACACAGATGCAGAGATTAAAGATCAGGAAAAGAAACTGACGGCTGCGCCGAAAACCGGCTGGAATTATTTAGACCGAGCGGGTTATGTGACGTTACCGGGTGCAGTGGCTGCGGTGGAATTAGGGGGTGCGGCATTGCTTGGCGCTGCATTTGCGACGACCGAGTCGTTAGGTCGGGTTTGTGGTATCTCAGCACGATCAAAAGCTCTATTTTCTGTGATGGCGTCTTGTGTGGGCAATATGTATGGCGCTGCTGATGTCGATCAGTTAGAGGATAAGAAACGCAGCGTGACAGCACCAGTGACATCTTATTGGAATGTATGTGATGCCATCGGTATGGTGCCAGGCAGTGTCATCTCATTTGGGTTAAATTGGGTTGCGGCGATTCCCGCTATCATCGGATTCAATCAAGCAAATTGGCATCGCTTTCATCATTTCAGACATCAATTAGCGAATAATATTAATGAAAGGCGAAAAGGGGCAGCGGTGGATCGCACGAGTGAATTGCACTATAAGGCCGAACTCGATCGATGTGAAAAACTATCCAACGTGAGCAAGTATAATATATTTAATGCAGGGGAATCGTTAATCGAAGGCACGGCACGATATATTCTTGCCCCCCTGGCTTATGGCACCATTCGATTGATCAAAAATCACTTTTTTGGGCTTGTTCCTCTCATAAAGCACTTGGGTCAGTGTGTGAATCCAACACGGTATGAACTACGAGACCCATTTGATCGCGTCAAAAAACGATTTGCTGATTTGAAAAAAGCGTTAGATAAAGACGGTCATTTATCAGGAACAGAAGGGGTTTCTGATTTGCACATTAAAAGTGTTGAAGAAGCGCTGCAGACAGCCGAACAACGAAAATGGTATGAACGAGCTGGTTTTAGTATTTACAGCGAAACCCGCAAAATTCTATCGCTTGGGCATACAGTAGAAGAAAAAGTGCTGAGTGAGTTCAAACATAAGTTTGAAGAATTCACGCGTGCATGCAAGCGGGCTAAAAAGGTCAATGCAAACAGTTTCTTCAAAGAAGATATTCGTCTTCCTAATGGGCAACGATTTTCTTATGAGGCGATGGTCGCCCATATTGAAGGTGCTTATGTTAACCAAGACGATAAGCAGCAAATACGTCGTATAGCCGCTTTAATTCGAGGTGATATAGAGAAAGAAATGGGTATGGTTCCCTCTCTGAGCGGAGACTCCAGTAGAAGCGAAGGATCTGAGACGAGTCATGATCCAACCAGTCCATCGCTAGAAACGCATTAGTCTCCATAGAGGCAGAAATTATTTTTTATAACGAGGTGAAATGATGTCACAGTATGTTCAGATTCAATTATCTTGCCCAACGGCGTTGGCTGATTTGAATAAAAAAGAGGGGTTCGATGCACATCACGAAAGAACCTTTATTAATGTTGCCAGAATGCGTTATGGTCATATTAAAGCGATGCAAGCTATCGCGCCAGAACAGCAGACAGCTTGGGCGATTAAACAATTAACCGGTTTATCTGACCAGGACATGGATCAGTTATATGCGGAAGATGCGGCGGAAATTACCAAAACGATTTTTGGTTTTGTTGAAAAATATTTCACGTTGGCCAAACAGATGTGGAATTCGCCTGGGGCAATTTCTTAGCATTTCCATTTTGTGCAAGTTATGGTACTTTGCCTCTTTAAGCAAGTATTTTCTGGAATGACTGAATGATGTATTACTCGCTCAAGCTGTTTCATATTGTGAGTGCGGCGTTATTTGTGGCCAGCATTGCCTTTAGCTTTCGGCTGTGGCAGCGTATGACTAGTCCTGAAGAGGCATTTGATACAACGCAACAAATTCAAGCTCAGACAATTTCCTTTATCATTCCACTGGCTATTTTGCAGCTGGCAACGGGTTTTACACTTATTAGTATTAAGCACTATGATTTTTCCGCCATTTGGATTATGGGCAGCGTGATCGCATTTATGATTGGAATCGGCAGTTGGTTGTCTTTTTTATATCTTTTACAAGTTTCTCAGCAGCAAATCATTAAAGGTCAGCAGATGTCAGAACAACCCAACAATCATCGTTATTCTTTTTTTAGGCGAGTGCAATGGATGATGTTGCTGATTTGCGCTGCTGCCGTAGTCAGTATGATTTTTTTGATGGCAAACAAGATTACCTAAATGATCTGTTTTCATTCGGCCATATTGTCTTTTCAGGATCTTACGATGTCTCGCAACAACACTCTGCTTTTTCAAGGGGTATCGTATGCGTTAGCATCGGGGCAGGTTCTGTCTGTGCGAGGGGCAAACGGCATAGGGAAATCGACTTTATTGCGCATCTTGGCAGGTTTTATAGAACCACAGCAAGGGAGTGTCTCATATGACAACCAGGTTATCTTTCAGGATGTCGCTGCTTATCAACACGGTATACACTATCTCGGCCATGACAATGGAGTGCGGCAGTACTTGACGGTCTATGAAAATTTGACGTTTTACGCTGTCTTAAATGATCGGGTGCTTTCTACTAGTCAATGCAATGAAGTGATACAGCGAGTCGGGTTATGGGCTTTTCGAGATACTCAAGCACTTTGTTTATCGGCCGGTCAATTGCGCCGGTTAAGTCTTGCTAAGTTATTACTGCGTCCCGCACCGTTTTGGATTTTAGATGAGCCGACAACCGCATTGGATGATCAAGGGCAACAGATATTAGCTGATTTAATCAATCAGCAGTTGCAGCAAAATGGGATGGTCGTCATGGCGACGCATCAAGATATCGCGTTAACATCCAAACCCAATGTATTAAGGCTGGGATCGTGATGTGATGACATTATTTTTTTCACTCGTTTCTTATGAATTACGGATAACCATGAGGCAAGCATTTTCATGGGTAACCCCTTTGGTATTTTTTATTATCGTGATTTGTTTATTTCCCTTATCCATCGGTACGCATTCAGCTCTATTAAGTGAAATAGCGCCTGGGATGATTTGGGTGACGGCGTTATTAGCCGTATTAATTTCGATCGGCAGTTTATTTCGGACGGAGGATGAAGAAGGCAGCTTGAGTTTGCTGTTGTTAAGTCCATACCCACTCAGTGTCTTAGTGTTTGCGAAAATAGCCAGTTATTGGTTGACTCATTGCTTGCCGCTGATCTGTGTTACACCTCTCTTAGGTTTCATGCTACACTTGCCAGCCTTGCAGGTCTTGGTATTGTGTTTGACATTATTATTAGGTACGCCTGCATTGTGTTTATTGGGTGCAATAGGTGCCGCTTTACTGGTTGGGATTCGTGGCAATGGTTTATTATTACCGATTTTAATTATGCCACTGTATATTCCTATTTTAATTTTTGGAACAAGTGCGGTGCTAGCGGCTTCGCAAGAGCAACCATTGAGTGCTTATTTTGCCATCATGGGCGCATTCACATTCATGAGTGTAGCGATGGCACCCATCCTAACAGCGGTGGCATTACGCATGGGAGTCAGTCAATAAATGTGGGACTGGTTAAAACAAAATGGCTTGTCGCCTAAATCCTTTTATCGAACCAGCGGGCTTTGCTTACCTTGGCTGACGGTACTGTTTTTAGGTTGTGCTGGATTCGGGTTAATAGATGGGCTTTATATTGCCCCGGCGGATTATCAACAAGGCGATGGGTTCCGCATCATGTATGTGCATGTGCCTAGTGCTTTTGCTGCCATGGCAGTCTATTTTGCTATGGCGATCTGTGCTGTTTTAACGTTAGTGTGGCGCGTGAAATTAGCTGCCGTTTGTATGTCATGCAGCGCACCGATTGGGGCCTCATTTACTTTTTTAGCCTTGGTCACTGGTTCCATTTGGGGTAAGCCCATGTGGGGAACCTGGTGGATTTGGGATGCACGCTTAACCTCCGTATTAATTTTATTTTTTCTTTATATGGGATTTATTGCACTGCAATCGATTTTAGCAGAACAACACTATCGCGATCGTGCCTGTGCTTTAATCGCTTTAGTCGGCGTGATTAATTTGCCGATTATTCATTATTCGGTGATTTGGTGGAACACATTGCATCAAGGGCCATCGATCAGTCAATTGGCAAAACCTGCGATTGCACCGAGTATGTTGTATCCGTTGCTAGCGATGATAGCCGCTTTTTTTCTGTTTTATCTGAGTGTGTTGTTCATGCGTATGCGGAATCAAATTTTATTACGTGAAAAACACACCCATTGGGTGCGTGAGGTCGTTTTATCATGAACTGGATCTATATGGGTGGTTATGGCGCTTATGTCTGGGGTGCTTACGGACTCACATTAGTGGTTTTTGTGATGAATTACCTCATTGTGAAAAGAGAAAAAAAACAGATTCAAAAACGAATGAATCGATTCATCCAATCGAAAGACCATGAATAAACATCGACAACGAAAATTAATCACGATGATGAGTGTCGTGCTGATGCTAAGCCTGGCCGCAGGATTAATATTATATGCGCTCAAACAAAATATTAATTTGTTTTATACACCCACTCAGTTAATCGAAGCGAAGGTGGCGCCAACCCAAATTTGTCGCGTGGGTGGTTATGTGAAAAAAAATAGCGTGCAATTTGACGCCTCAGGTCAAAGTGTCGCGTTTATCGTGACAGATAAACAACGCGACATACTGGTACGGTATCATGGCGTGTTACCCAATTTATTCCGTGAAGGACAAGGTGTTGTGATGACAGGGCAACTGAATGCTGAGCATGTATTTATTGCCAGCGATATTTTGGCGAAACACGATGAAAAATATATGCCGGCATCCGTTGCCAAGGCATTACAAAAAATCCCTGGAGCTTCTGCCTCATGACGCCTGAACTAGGGCATTTTGCCATTCTCTCCGCGTTTTGTTTTTCCCTCGTGCAGGCACTGGCTCCCTTATGGGGTCGTCACCGTCCCTTTTACGTTCAAGTGAGTACACGAGCCGCTTTCTTGCAGTTTGTCTGTCTGTTGTTTGCCATGTTGAGTTTGATCGCTTGCTTTTTATGGAATGATATGACAGTGATCTATGTGCGAGACCATTCACACACCTCCTTACCACTGTTATATCGTATAGGTGCTGCCTGGGGTGGGCATGAAGGTTCTCTCTTGCTGTGGTGTTTGATTTTAGCGGGGTGGACGAATGCATTCGTATTCAGTTCACCCCGCGCACTGTCACGCTCTTTTTATCAGCGTATTGTCATGGTATTAGGTGGGTTGAGCGGCGGTTTTATTTTATTTTTATTGGCGACGTCTAACCCATTTTGGCAGGAAGTGTCTCAAGAACCCATGGTGGGCGCTGATTTGACGCCTGTCTTACAAGATCCCGGGTTACTCTTTCATCCTCCGATGTTATACCTAGGGTATGTGGGATTTGCGATTCCTTTTGCGTTTGCTATGGCCGCGCTGATGGAAAAAAAGTTTGATCCAACGTGGGCGAAAGCGTGCCGGCCGTGGATTATGTTGCCGTGGTCTTTTTTAAGTTTAGGCATTGTGTTAGGCAGTTGGTGGGCGTATCGAGAATTGGGTTGGGGGGGGTGGTGGTTTTGGGATCCGGTTGAAAACGCTTCATTATTACCTTGGTTATCTGCCACGGCATTGCTTCACAGTTTAATGGTCAGTGAAAAGCGCGGTGTATTTAAAGGGTGGACGATTTTATTAGCACTGATTACGTTTGCGTTAAGTTTAATCGGTACGTTTTTAGTGAGATCCGGTGTATTAGTCTCTGTGCATGCATTTGCTAATGATCCGGCACGCGGCCTCTTTTTATTAGGTTATTTAACCGTGATTATTGGCGGCGGATTTTTTTATTATGGGTGTCGAATTCAGTATTTTTATCGCGCACCGATGTTTCAACTGGTCTCACGCGAGATGCTCTTGTTAATCAACAGCGTGATCTTATTGGTAGCTGTTGCAACGATTTTACTAGGGACACTGTATCCCATTTTATTAGATGCATTCGATGCGGGAAAACTCTCTGTCGGCGAACCGTATTTCAATACGGTTTTTTTACCAATGGTATTGCTTTTATTCCTATTAATGGGTTTTGCTCCGCATGTGCATTGGCGGCAACAATCGATTCAAGCCGTATGGCGACATACCGGCATGAGTTTTTTATTCAGTATTGCGATGGGATTGGCTTTGCCTTATGTGTGCGGCTTTCCCTTTAAAGGGTTGGCCAGCGTCGGTGCGGCACTCAGTAGTTGGATTATCGTGGCGACGCTGCAATATGCGTATCGTCATGCTTCATTAAAACATGCCGCGATGATTGTAGCCCATTTAGGCATCGCTGTATTGGCGCTAGGGGTTACGTTTAGCAAATCTTATAGCGAAGAACGTCAAGTGAAATTGCAGCCGGGTGAAAGTGTTCTGCTCGCGGGTTATGAATTTAAGTGGATAACGGTGGGTGAAATAAAGAAAGTGAATTATAACACGATCATGGCTGTTTTTTCCGTTAAAAAGCGGCATTGGCCTATCGGTTATCTCGCTGCTGAAGAGCGAATTTATACCAGTCATGCGCAAGTGCTCAGTAAACCGGGTATTTTGGCCAATCCGATGCGTGATTTATATGTCGCATTGGGCAGCCCATTAGAAGGCCATAGCTGGTCAGTGCGCTTGTATTATAAACCTTTAGTACGCTGGATTTGGGCCGGTGGATTTTTATTGTTATTAGGTGGTATGTTGTCTTGCCTTCATTATGTCGTGACACGACAAGGTGTAAAGCATGCTTAACAAAGCGTATGTGGTTTTACCGCTGGTGCTTTTTTTGATGATAGTCATTCTGCTAGGCCGTGGGCTGACATTGCACCCATCGGAAATTCCCTCCCCTTTAATCAATCAGCCCGCACCTGTTTTTGAGTTGCCTCAATTGCTGAGAAAGACAATGACGACGCAAAATGATTTTTTAGGTCATGTCACGCTGGTGAATGTCTGGGCGACATGGTGTTATGCTTGTTCATTAGAGCATCCTTTTTTAATGGCATTAGCTCATGCGCATTCTGTCATGATCTATGGGCTCGATTATAAAGATAATCCGTATCAAGCACGCGAATGGCTAAAAGAGCATGGCAACCCTTATGACAAGATCGCCGTGGATGAAACAGGGAACGTAGCGATTGATTGGGGTGTGTATGGGACACCGGAAACATTTATTCTCGATAAAAAAGGCAGGATTCGGTATAAACAGATTGGTGCCATCACACCTGAAAGCTGGCAGCGGGACATGCAGCCAGTGGTCGAGCAATTGCAACAAGAATAAAAGGTCGAGATGAAAAAGAGAATCACCCTGTTCCTCTGTCTGTTAGTGCTTCAAGCTGATGTCTTAGCAGCAGAAGACTATTACCCGTTTTCCTCACCGGATCAGCAAACACGATTTCAACAAATCACAGCAGAATTGCGCTGCCTCGTTTGCCAGAACCAAACCTTAGCCGAATCCAATTCAACCTTGGCCAGTGATTTGCGCGAGCAGATTTATCAAAAAATCCAACAAGGACAATCGAATCAAGCCATCACAAGCTATTTAATGAAACGCTATGGTGAATTTATTTTATATCGACCGCCGTTTACTTGGCGGACGTTAGGATTATGGCTCACCCCACTGCTCTTGTTGCTCGCGGGGTTAAGCGGGTTGATTTTTTATAGTCAATCTCAACGGAAAAACAAGCGTGAATGAACTTGCTGAAGCTATTTTGGTTTTGGTGGCGGACCTGGCGGTGGTTTTGGATTTGTCGGTAGTTTTGGATTTGTCGGTAGTGTTGGATTTGTCGTAAATATACTATTACTACTAATACTACTAAGTTTTGCCTCCTGTAATTTTCTAGCTCTCGCCTCCATTTTTTCAGTGTGCAGTGGATCAATGGAATCACCGATAATGGCCAAGCGTGAGCCTAATAATAGAATATTTCTCGCAATGGCCAAAACAATCTCCTGACTCGCCTGATCGTTTGTAACAATTTGAAGAGCGGATGTGGATGCTTTTTTCATCTTGTCAACGAAGTCTATTAAGCTTACGTTGTGCCCTAGAACAACACCCTGAGGACTCCCTAAGATAGACCGTAGGTTTTTAATCTCAATAGTTAGGCCTTGGAAGACTCGAGGATCTGTCTGGACCCCATCCGTTGTTTTATTCCATATTGTTTTTAATTGGCTGAGCCCGTCCTCTATAGATGACAAGATATTCTGAATGAAAGCTATGTTGTCAGCTCGGAAGTTTTCTGGAGTTAGTTCGTTCTGATTGTTCTCAGCGTTATTGGAAATGTTGCTTTGAGCAGTTAACTCTTTATTTATCAAACTTTCGATGAGCAGTGTCTGATCATCCTCAGTGTCAAGTTGTAATTGAGCATTTTTTTCCGTAACAGGTATGCCGCTGATCTCCATCATTGCTGCAGAAATGAAGCCTTTTATGAAATAATCAGTGATAAATCGGATATAGCCTTGTTGTATGTCTGCCTCCATGATAGGTGTTGATTGTTCAGTCAGAAGAGCAAAGGAGATGATGTCTTTTGTTAATAAGGGTATGCTTTCCCTTTCCGTCGAGTCATTCGGTCTCGTTTTTAACGTGTCTATTAGGGTTATTAACTCTGGCTTCCGATTCTCCGGGAGCGTATTTAATTCAATTTGAGTGACCTTCGGATCCCCTTTCTTATTCACAAAATAAAGCGTGTCATTGTAAATCACAAAAGCGCTAGCCCCAGGAATGGCTTTCGTATTGTCCTCAGTCGGAGCCTCACTCATCGAAGTAAAATAACATGCTTCAAAAGGCCTAACATAGAGGCTCATCTGGCCTGCAATTTGAGAACAAGTCATCAGCGGGAGATGCTGTGCTAATTTTTTTGGAGTCGGGATATCAAACAAACCCAAAATGCTTCTATCTTCTGTAGCTTCTTTAGTCTCTCCCGTTATGGAGGGTCTCGTATCAATTAAGCCACCGACACAATTTAGTTCTCGATAGGCAGTCATCATCAAACGATGTCTAAATCCTTTTAAGTATAGCTTGGCGGTATCAGATAATGCGGATGATTCAGGGGCTAACTTTCCTTTGGCGTCCCTAGTTAATTGATTTTGAGAACCGCTTTTGATGGTCCTTTTCAGTTTAACCAGGAAGTCGGCTAACTCCTTAGCTTCGTTTGAGTTTAGGAATTGAAAATGTTCGGACTGTTTCTCTCTATTAGTTAGTTCTTTTTCTGTTAAATTTCCAATGGCTCTATCGAGAGTGTGTGCTTGTCCAAAACATGTTCGCAGGCTGTCGGGATCCACATTTTCCAACAAATACGCGAACCCATTTCTCTCATTTGCAAATCTTACATTGCGCATAGCGCGTACCTCGACGTGTTGTCATTCCACGTATTAAAGTATAGCCCACTCTCACATTATTTCATTATGATCAAAAATAGATCAAGTTGATGATGTGTTATCGCAGTGATTTGAAAACAAAGCTTTTTTTTGGAAAATGCAAAAAGGGTGAAAGCGCATGGAGTATGCTATAATGCACAGTTTTTAATCTATTTGACCCGAGAGGAGTGTTTGCGTTATGGCTATTTTGACGATTCAATCACCACGTCTTGATCACGCGGTACTAGAAAAAGTGAGTGACCCGTCCATCACGGTGCTTCATCTAGATCACGTGCAGTTTAGCATGGATACGATTAAGTTGCTCGCTCTGGCTATGCAAAACCCAATGATTACCGAGTGGCGTTTTGATGGCTGTCAGTTTGATTCAGATGGTGTGATTTGTCCTACTCATTATTTGCCTGCATTAGCTAAGCTGATCGCAACCCATTCGCATTTGCTTTCGCTCGAATTCAAAAATAGTGACAGTGTTGATATGGAACCGCTACAGCAAGGTTTGTTGGCCAATCAAACCATTCAACAGGTGACATTAGATTGGAATCAACCGAGAACCCCCGGGATAGCGGAGACGATTACGGCTGTTTTACAAATCCCTTCGTTGTTGTCTTTTACCCTATCGAATTATGAATTACTGCCTGAACAGAGCAAGCCGTTTGCCGATGCTTTACGTCATGCCAAGCAATTGCGAGCGATTTCACTCCCTCATTTTAGTTTGGTCACCAGCGACACGCATGTCATGAGTGATCAAGAAAACATTAAAAATGAAACCCGCATTTCTATGGAAACGTTGATGGAAGGATTGAAAGCCTGTACTTCATTGCGACAAGTTGCATTACAAAATATGTCATTGACGATTGACCCAGAGAAATATATTCCCATCGAAACCTATCCAGCGTATTCTTTAGCGCTGCATTTACAAATGTATTTTAGTGTTAAGTGCTTGCTCGATGGCTTGCAACAAATGAAATTGACGGATCTTGCACTCAGTATCGATTTTCATAAAAATTTTATCAATCAAGATCATAAGCTACTGCGAGACTATGCTGAAGCAGAGAAACAGTTGCAAGCAAAAGCAGACCAGTACCGAAAAGAGTTACGAAAAGTTAGCTTTTTGATGGGAGCAAAACAAAAGGAAAGCTCGGTTCATCGATTTTTTAATCATTATTTGTTTGATCAAAATGTCATGACATTAGTATTCTGTGATGCAGAGCTGCGAGATCGAAAACGATTTGTCAGATAGTGCCATTGGCCGCTAGCACTAGATATGAACCTAAAGTCGGCAGTTAAAACCGATTGCAAAGGTCTACTGCATTGAATCTAAAAGTTTTTTTACTTATTTTTTCTCACCGTACAGGTGAGTACTGTCTCGCAAAAAATAAGTAAAAAAAACTTTTATCTTCAACGCATTAGCCCTTTTCGTTACGGTTTTAACTGCCGAATTTAGGATGAAAGACATTTCCTTTGTAGCGAGTTATCCCTATAATGTGGATCTCACTCGACCAGTCAGGGTGTGATTCGCAGCAGAAAATTATATGGAAACCACTCAATGAATATCCTCTGTGTCATTCCAAGCCGTATTCAATCGACTCGTTTGCCGCGCAAACCCTTATTGCCCATTCAAGGGAAACCCATGGTGCAATGGGTTTATGAAAATGCATCGCGATGCAGCATCATTAACAAAGTCATTGTTGCCACGGATAGTGAAGAGATTGCGGCAGTGATTCAATCGATTCAGGGGGAAGCGGTCATGACAGATCCTGCTTGGCCGACGGGTTCCGATCGAGTGGCCGTTGTCGCAGAACAGTATCCTGAGATGGATGTGGTCATTAATTTGCAAGGTGATGAGCCATTCGTCACACCTACTCTGCTAGAACAACTCGTTGCACCGTATTTGCAAGGCGAACTGCCCTCAATGACAACGCTCGCTTATCCATTGAATTGCAAGACAGATTATCAGAATCCAGGCGCTGTGAAGGTGATTACAGACTTGGAGCACAATGCGATTTATTTTTCGCGAGCGCCCATTCCTTATTTTCGAGTGGAGACAAGCGTGCCAGTGTATCACCATATTGGTTTATATGCGTTTCGTCGTGATTTTTTGCTTTCTTATCGTCATTTGCCTAAGACACCGCTTGAATTGGCTGAAAGTTTGGAACAATTACGTGTGCTTGAGCACGGCTATAAAATTCGCGTGTGTTTCACGGAAGAAAGTACGTTAGAGATCAACACGCCAGAAGAATATGAGCAGGCAAAACATTTTTCGTTCACAAAATAACTGAATATTAACCAACGCATACCAAAACCTATTTGATCAATTAACGGATCCAGCATCAGAGCAAGTCATGAAGCCCAAGCCGTGATGCTTATCCCGTAGACGTTCACCTCGGATCGTATTATAGTGTCGGCAAGATTATCGGATGGATCTAGCCATGTTTTCTAGCGCACATGCTTACAAACCCTTGCCAAGGCGGGCTCATACTCAACGAACCTATGCCGGGGATGTGGTCAAGTTAAACCATGATCCTAGCAAACAGTACGTTCTAGTCGGTGATATCCATGGATGCTTGGATCAATTTCAAGAACTATTTCAAAAATTACCTGATAATGCGGTGATTTGTTTAGTGGGCGATCTCATTGATCGAGGACCAAACAGTGTTGATTTGATTCGGTATATTCAACAGCTCAATGAAACCACCCCGGGAAAAGTGATTGCAGTGCGTGGCAATCATGAAGAAAACGTGTTGGCATTATTTCGAGTGCTTCGCAAGTATAATAGTGAATTAACCCAAGCAGATTGGGACTATTATAGAGCCTTTTATACTGACTTAATCATCAACGGGGCCGAGTGGATTTTAACAGATACCGTCGTGAGTCAGGAAATCAGCCAGCTTCGCCTAGCATCGTTGTCCGATTCGACGATTCCATTTGGCGAACAAGTGAAAGGAATTTTAAAACGAAAATTTCTTGATTTTGACAATGTGTTTAGACGATTTAAAGATAATACGGTCATTATTCCAGAATGGAGAATGATGTATCGATTTTTGAATTCATTACCGTATGTCGTTTGTGTTGGCGACCCCGGTGTGTACAATCCGAATCATTTTATTTTTGCGCATGCAGATTTGCCTTTTTCAGATGACGAATTAGCGATTTCGTTGAGTCATGGCCCACACTATTTGAATGACGCTGCCAAGGAGTGTATTTTAAATGAAAGAAATCATTTTTCTCAAAAAAGAACAGCGCTCTCCACACGTTTTTATTGCGGACACAATGTGACCTATTGTTATTCGAGTGCTATCAAACCGTTGTCAGCAGAACCTGTGCGAGATGAGTTGAATACCATCAATTTGGATAGTGGTGCTTATACAAGAGGCTCTAAGCTATGTGGGTATTTGTTGGCAGTCAATCATACGACAAGTCATGTTTTCTGTTGGCCACCAGAGATAAAAGAAGACTCAGGATTAATCATTTACTGTGAGAGTTCAGTCAATAGAATGATCGTGAATCCGGACGCGTCTTATTTTATTAAAGCATTTATTGAGGAAAAAAAATTAGAAAAAGACCATTTACTAGGTCAAGACGCGTTATTGCAAAACCGTTCTAGGGCGGCAGGCACGTTTGATAAAGAACGCTATCTGACTGAACTGTCTCAAAACTCAATGAGTCGACAAGAAAAAACGTGGTTAGCGTTAGAGATTTTGCAATCAAAGCATCACCCATTAAAAAAAGAACGTAGCTGGTTCCGATGGGCCAGTTATTCCAATGAGACGCGCTCTATCTTAAAGATGCTGATGATTTTACAGCCTGAAGGGTTACGTTATGATACATCACAAAAAAAATTAACCATTGCGGGATATCAATTTGAGCTGTCTCGGTATGCAATGGACTATCTGATACTAGAAATGAATGTGAAACGTATTGTCGCTGAACCTCAGTTTGTCGTGTCTAGGGGTTGATCACACGTGTCAAAATAACCCGGTTGTTTTTGTCACGGCATCATGCATGATCACAATGATGAGTATCATCAATACCATGGATGCGACGCGTCGGAAAAAAGCGTATGAGATCTTAGCCAACAGTAAGATGAGTAAGCAACACGCTAATACGAGCAGATAAGCCGCTTTAATCCAAGGTGTGTGAAAGGTAAATGGACTAGGGTAGACCAATAAACTACCTGTGATCAGAGCGATGAGGCCGAGATAGAGCATATGGCGCAGTAGATGGCTTTCGGAGCGGGTAGGTGCTGCCGTCATAAAGCAATAAACGCTAGTGCCGAGCAACCCCAATGCCGCAACTAAGTGAATACACTTGACCCAATGAACCCAGATCATGACATTATCTCAACTGAAGCGCTGCTTTTTGTTTTTCCACGAGCTGTGTGATCCCTTCCTTGGCGAGTGCTAATAACGCATCTAAGTCGTGCTGCGCAAAGGTCGACTTTTCTGCGGTACCCTGGATTTCAATAAAGCCGCCGTGTTCTGTCATCACCACATTCATATCGGTTTCTGCATGAGAGTCTTCACGGTAATCCAGGTCTAGCATAGGCGTGTTTTGATACATTCCAACGGACACCGAGGCGACTAATTGTTTGCAAGGATTCCCTTTGAGTTTGCCGCGTGCGGCTAATTTTCCCAAAGCATCAACCAATGCTACACACCCGCCCGTAATGGAGGCAGTGCGAGTACCGCCATCCGCTTGAATCACATCGCAATCAACCGTAATCGTGTTTTCACCTAAGACAGATAAATCGACTGCGGCTCGCAGGGATCTCGCAATTAAACGTTGAATTTCTTGCGTTCGACCCGTTTGCTTACCTCTGGCTGCCTCGCGTTGAGAACGGTCATGTGTGGCGCGGGGCAACATGCCATATTCGGCAGTAATCCAACCTTTGCCGGAATCTTTTAAAAAAGGCGGGACACCGGCAGTAATGGAGGCATTACATAGCACTTTAGTATCACCAAACTCGACTAAGACAGACCCTTCTGCATGCTTGGTGTAATGGCGAGTCAAGAGGATATCACGTAATTGATTATTGGCACGGTGATTTGAGCGCATCGATTTCTCTTTGATATGAATAGGCGGGTTATTATAGACTGAGAATTGCGATATAGTAAGAAGAAATAACATCTCATTCCAATGGAAGTCACTTATGATTCAAAGTATGACAGCGTTTGCAAGAGGACAGAAGCAGGGACAATGGGGCCATGCGATATGTGAAGTCCGAACGGTGAATCACCGTTATTTAGAATTAGGAATACGGTTACCCGATACGTTGCATGCGCTTGAAATTCCCATGCGTGAGTTGATTCGTCACTATGTACGCCGTGGTAAAGTGGAATGCCATTTGCGCTATCAATCCGGTGATGTCATCGGTGCCGAAATGACGATTAATACGCATCTTGCCAAACAATTGTGTCAAGCGAACGATACGATCGCCAATTTATTGACCCATGCGGCACCGGTGAGTTCGATGGATATGTTACATTGGCCTGGCATTCTGCAAATCGCAGAAGTCGATTTAGAACTCATTCAAGACGAAGTGTTGCAAGTATTGGAAAAAACGTTGCAGGATTTAATCGATGCACGCTTACGTGAAGGGCATGAACTAAGGCAATTGTTTTTGCAGCGTTTAGAAAGCATGAAAGCAGAATTAATGAAAGTACGACAACGTATGCCAGAGATTTACAAAGAGCAGCGAGCCCGTCTGGTGGCGCGATTTAGTGAGGCTCAGTTGGTCTTGGATTCAGCGCGTTTTGAACAAGAGTTGGTGATGTTTGCGCAAAAAATTGATGTGACTGAAGAAATTGAGCGATTGGATGCGCACATCAGTGAAATTCGTCGTGTCTTAAAACAAGGCGGTGTCGTGGGCCGTCGTTTGGATTTTTTAATGCAAGAATTGCATCGAGAAGCCAATACCTTAGGTGCCAAATCCGTTGATGTGGATACCACGCGAGCCTCAGTTGAGCTAAAAGTGTTAATTGAGCAAATGCGGGAACAAGTGCAAAACATTGAATAACCCTAACTTAGGAGTCACTTATGATTGTTGTCACCTCTCAAGCGATAGAAGGACATCGTATCGTGGAATATCGTGGCATTGTGCGTGGTTTGGTCGTGCGTTCTCCAACCATTGTGCAAGGATTTTTGGGCGGATTAAAAGGCATTATTGGCGGCAACATCGGTTCCTATACCGACATGTGTGAAACCACGCGACAACAAGCCTATGAGTTCATGGTGGAGCACGCTACCCAAGTGGGTGCGAATGCCGTTATCAGCATGCGCTATGATGCGTCGGATGTGGGTGTGCCAAGAGCGGGCGCGACAGAAGTGTTGTGTTATGGCACTGCTGTGGTGATAGCAGAGGCGTCAACGTAAAGGACACTTCTGCTGTCCTAAAGGCCGGGCGATGAACCAGCGGCCCTATCTGCCATCATGCCTTCGGCGACTTGCCCGCTTAAAAGCAACAAAGTATTCGTCATGGCTTGCGTAGCCAGAGCTTGTTTTTGAGTTTGCAACAACTGAGTCATCAACACATAATTTTGTGAGGTATACATTAACAGTTGTCGCATGACTAAGCCTAAACTTTCACTGGCTACTTGTGTTAATAGATTGTCAGGATTGTTTGCCCAATCTAATAAAGCAGCCTGTGCAGAATTTAATGAAGGTTGTTTGCCATCGGGCGAAGATTGCATATCGGTATACAGTTGGCTTAATACGAAGGCATTATACGTTTGGATAGAAGTGACTGCAGTTAAATAGGTAGAATATTTCATCATATTCGTGGTAGAACCATGCCAATTCCCTGCTGGAATAGCGTGTGTGATGTTCACGCCGGCGACGTTTTTCAAATAATTATAAGGGGAATTAACAGTTTGGCCTTGGGCGGTTCTTGGATCTGGGCTAAGCGGCGGCGTTCCTAATAAAGTCATATAGCTAATATCATTGGCATAAGGCGGTTTGGCATTATTCCAACCCGCTTGAAAAAAATCATTGGTTAATTGGGATTGCAGTGTGGTTTGAGCCGTTGAGCTCATTTTTTCTGCGGCCGTTAATCCGCTAAATAAGCTACCCAAGGTGCTTGATGTCCCTTTAGGATCGTTGGTGTCAGCCCAGCTGGTGGCCATACTGATGAGTTGAGTCAGTGCAGCGGGCAAGTTATTGACTCTGTCCAGAATGTCATGCGTATATTGGGCAATTAATGCCAATAAGCTGTCGGAACTTTGTGCTTGCGCGGGCATGATGGGCGCGCACAAGATGCCGATAGCAAGTGCCGCGGTGAATGTTGCTATGACTTTTACACTATACTTCCGAATTAATGTCAACATAGGCATCACTCCTTTCACTCGATCATAATCACTATTAATAGTTAATATTCCATTGACTGCTCGTTTGGTTGTGGGAGGGATTTGCTGGCGCACCGGCTGGGTTTTGTGCTTGAAAACCCGTATAAATATCGTTAGTAGTTGCAGGTGAGGTAACAGCAGGCGCTGCTAAGGGTGTTGGCGTAGTAGAGGGTAACGTTTTTTTTGGGGGAGCAGTTGTCGTCTTGGTTTCTTGAGCGGCATTATTTTGAGGAGCGGCGTTAGGGGCTTTCGTTAGGGGCACGACTTCATTTTCAGGTAACGGTAATGCGGGGATGGGCGGCGCAGACAAGATGTTAGAAACTTGCTTATTGAGTTGTACTTGATTTTGTTGGCTCAAGAGCTCTGCCCGTTTCTTAAATTCTTCAGGTGATACGCTTGAGGTGGATGCTTTATTCGATTGAGATGACTGGAAAAAAGGCGAGTCTGCCAGCGCCACAGAAAAGCTTATACTACATAACAGGCAAAGGTATTTTAGGTTAGACATTTTCTTGCTCCAAGGCTTTCAAGATGATATCAAATCGTTGTTTTGAAAAAACGCGGCCAATTAAGCGCAAGCGTTCGAATACAATGTGTCGTCGTAAAAAAAGGCCGGCTAGTAAATTGTCCGGCGTATTGTTTTCTTCGGCATACATCAGAACTTTGGAAGCGGAGCCAGGATCAATGGTATCAATCGCTTGTAGGATACGCAGGATACGTGATGTCTTAAGATGTGCACATAATCGAACAAATTGTTCTTCTTTGCTCAGCTCAAAACGAGAGAGTTGGTCGAGGTTATGTCCAATGGCTTCAACCTCTTTTTCAAGCGCCGGATCACCATCCAGCGTCCACGCTTCGACGGTTTCCATAAAGGCAATCACACGATAAATCATTGGATCTTCATAATTTTTCCAAAATTCATGCGATGCTTGAAGATCTAAATTGGGCATACTAATCAACCTGTGCGTGAGCCATTAACGATATGTTACAGTAGATTACCTAAATCAATTTTATTTACTATAATCTAAAAATGATTGAAGATACAAATAAGCCTATTGATTTCATACATTGTGTGAGCGATGCGAAACGCCGTATAAGGTGGACAGTTTAACGGATGATACGAGAAGGTGATATTCTGATGGCTCTGAGAGATATTTTTAAGATCACACGTAAAACGTATTTTAATCCAACGGCGTGGTTGGGTTATGATGACATCAAAAATCAAACGAGTGATATTTGGAATATACTCTCTGCATTATTTACCCCCGCGAAACCCACACGCACAGAAACATTTGATCAAGCTGTACAACGTTTAGAGTTATCAGAACAAGATATACACAAAACATCACAAACGTATCTCGCCTATGCCTGGGTGTTTGGCATGTTTGCCTTGCTCGCTTTATTGGGTGGTATCTATTTAATAGCCTATCATGGTTCAGGCTATGCGTTTGTTTTAGCGATTGTTTGTGCGATTTTATTTTTAGCACAGACTTTTCGTTATCATTTTTGGTTTTTTCAAATGAAGCATCGCAAACTGGGCTGTACGTTTGATGAGTGGTGGCAGGGAAAAATTAAACCGTCAGAGGGTCAACAGCCATGATCAGTCTTTTTAGTATTCCCTCAACCGATGTGTCCGTCAAATATTTAGCGCAACTGTTTGGTAATGTCGATGGTGTGCTCGTGACAACGACTTCACTCACGATGTTGGCAACCTTGTTAAAAGTGATTAACACCATTGCCTTGACCGTGGGTTCATTGATCGTCGGTTATGTCACGGTGGTGGGGGTCATGGTCACCGCCCAAGAAGGCGAATTCATGGGTAAGAAATGGAGCCATCTCTGGACACCGATCCGAACGGTAATGGGTATTGCGTTGCTATTTCCGATGAGTTCTGGTTATTCACTGATTCAAGTGATCCTGATGTGGATTGTCATGCAGGGAATAGGCGCTGCGGATCAACTCTGGAATACGGCATTAGGTTATGTCACGATGACAGGCAGTGCTTTTGCCGTTACCGCTGATCAAACCGGTGTCAACACGGGTTTGCAGAACTTGTTTCAAAGTTTAGTGTGTGAGGCAAGCACCAGAAAACTGACGGGTAATACCAATATTACTTATCAGCTCAATGGAGAGTCTCATGCTTATTATTATTGCGATGAAAATATGATGTCTGGTTATTGTGGCGGCACCACTGGAAATGAACCCATCAATGGAACAAACGTACCTATCGGTTCAAATGGGGTGTGTGGGTCGCTTAGTATTGGTTCCGCCAATGTCGATAAATGCAGTGGGGGTGTGAGCACTTGTACGGGTAGTGATTGTCCGAGCACGCTGGCTTGTGCTACCTATGAAGCTCAAAAACAAATTTTGCCGTCGGTGATGACCACCTTAGGCGGTATTGCTCAGGAGCTTGTCGATGCGGATGTGGATTATTTAGCATTTTATAATACGACATTCCCAACGCCCACGTCGTATTCGGGTTGGATTAAAGCGTTTTGTTCCGGTAATAGCATTAATGAATGTTGTATTACTAAGACCCCTCCTGCTGCTGTAACCGCTTTTACGGGGCAAGTCTCTGTTCCTTGCGCTTCAAGCAGCTCATTTCCAGCTCTCCAATCATCAAATTCCAATGTATCTGATGCCAGCAAGGATGCCATGAATATGTATTGGAGATATCGGTTGGCTCCCGCTCTCAGTGGCACGAGCACGGATTTTATTGATACCGTCATGGCACAATATTTAGTGTCTATCCAGACCGCGGTGAATAATTACATTAACAGTCAAATAGCTAATCAAACGTCAACCGACTGGTCTGATGCAAAACAACAAGGATGGTTATCCGCAGGGGGATATTATTATGATCTTGCCGGCACAGCTGGGAATACGTTAGCGGATGCAAACCCTACCTTGTCGGTCAGCACGCCTGATTTTTCTAACACCATGTTGACAGGGTATAGGGTTAATTATAATGCCAGTGCGCTCATACAGCAAAATGCACAGACTACGACGCTGAACCAAAATGGCACCCTCTCTAATATGGCCCCACAAGTGCAAATTGCATTGGCTAATGCCGATTCTTCGGCCAGCAGTTTTATTAGCGATTTTAGTAATGATTTGACAGGTGGTGGTGCCAATGATCCATTATCACATATCGCCATGTATGGCCATAAATTAATGGTGATTGCAGAAAGTCTATATACGGCCTTTTTGGTTGGCGGGGCAGTCCTTTCAGGAGCAAGTGCTATTAACTTCATGGCGTTAGGTAGCGGTCTTACGGGTAGCCCTTTCAAAGCTACGGTTGGTTTCCTTTTGATGGCGTTGATGCCGTTGATATTTGCTGCCATAGCCGCCTTATTTGCGCTAGGGACGTTGTTGGGTGTCTATGTGCCACTGATTCCTTACATTTTATTTACCATGGCGGCATTGGGTTGGATTATTATCGTCATTGAAGTGATGGTGGCAGGCCCCTTGATTGCACTAGGTATCTTAAGCCCTGGGGGGCAAAGTGAAATTCTAGGCCATGCATCACACGCACTGATGATGATATTTAACTTGTTTTTACGCCCTGCCTTAATTGTGTTTGGTTTGATGGCAGCCATGATGTTGGCGCCCGTGGCCATTGGGATAGTGAACATCGGTTTTGGTATGGCGATGTCCAGCATTGTGAAAAACCTAGGCACAGCACCCGGCTTGGTAGAGCTTATCATTTTCATGGCTGTTTATGCGTATTTGATTGTCACAGTCATGAATAAGGTGTTTTCATTGGTCTATGCCGTTCCTGATCAAGTCACGAGCTGGATAGGTTATCAACACCGAGGTGCTGGAGAAGGACAAGCGCTGGACGAAACAAAAGGTGGCGTTGCAAAAGCAGGAGGAGGTGTTTCAGGCGCTGCAGCTACTGGTGGAGAAACAGTCAAAGTAGAAGGTAAAGCGTACCAAACGAAAGAAATGAATAAGCCAAAGCCAGGCAATGCAAATGTCACTGGCAACAAACCCAATCCATGATTCTAACGCTATTCCATTTGCATCACAGCTTCAATTTCAATCGATGCTTGTTAGGTAATGCCTTCATTTCAATTGCTGCGCGAGCAGGATAAGGCTTAGTAAAATATTTTTTCATGACTTCATGCACGGTATGAAAATGCTTAAGATCGGATACATAAACCGTAAGTTTAACGATGTTGTCTAGGGTTCCACCCGCAGCCTTAGTGATTTCGGACAGATTTTTTCAGGCTTGTTCGACTTGTGCTGTATACGCAATGAAATGGACTCATCTTTCTTTATCACGGCGTCATAATGCGCCAAAATGACTCTGTCATTTAAAAGTCAAAAAGGAGAGTCCACATGAAGCATGTTAACTGATTAGCAATTGACGTAGCAAAAAATATTTTTCAATTACACGGAATAGATAAGCAAGGCAAATGTGTATTAAAAAAACGATTAGGCAGAGAGAGCTTGCTCACTTTTATAGTTAATCTACCTAGCTGCACCATCGCTATGGAAGCATGCGGTAGTAGCCATTATTGGGCAAGAGAATTTGAAAAACATGGTCATCAAATAAAGTTAATTAGCCCTCAATATGTCAAACCATTTGTCAAAGGCAACAAAACAGATAGGAATGACGCAGAAGCAATCGCTGAGGCAGCCAGCACAAAAGCTTTATGAAGAATTAAATGCTGTTGAAGAAACCCTTCAATTTTATGATAAAGACATTATGAAAATATATACAGGATCAGAATTAGGTAAAGCAATAGGAGAAATAGAAGGTGTAGGTCCGATTACAGCCACAGCCATATTGTCGTTAGGGAATTTAAATGTATTTAAAAATGGCCGGCAATTTGCTGCATTTTTAGGATTGACCCCACGGGAACATTCCAGTGGCAATAAACAACGATTGTTAGGTATAAACGCGAATTCCGGATAAGCTCAATGCTATTCCTGTCATGCCAGCATGCTTTTAGCTGGCATCCAGTGCCATATTAGATGAATCAATATCTAATTTTGGTGTTTTATCATGATGAGTAAAAGCTATTAGTCCAGCAATAATGTTAAT
>JAKBCU010000022.1 GCA_021807565.1 Pseudomonadota bacterium
AAAAATAATCCATATTGGAATGATCTGTACAACTCTATTTTATAAGACTCATAAAGACACTGGATGCCAGCTAAAATCATGCTGGCATGACAGAAATAGCATTGAGCTTATCCGGAATTCGCGTTAAGAAGTAGGTCACCGTTGAAAAATATTTCTTCACCAAGGTGATGCGTTACTTACACTGTTTTTTTATGCTGCATCCTTCTTTATTGGACGTATTTTTCGATAAATCTCACCTTGAGAATCCATCATTGTTTTTTCTAAATCGTATGAAGCTTGTAAGTTCATCCAAAACTTAGCTTCCATTTTAAAATAGCGCCCTAATCTAATAGCTGTATCTGCTGTGATTGACCGTTTACCATGAATAATTTCACTAATCCGTATAGATCCCACATGGAGTTCCTTTGCTAATTTGTATTGAGAAATATTCATAGGCTTCATGAATTCTTCGAGTAATATTTCACCCGGATGTATAGGATGTAAATTTCGCTTAGCCATAATTCACCTCAATGATAGTCAAGAATTTCAACGTCAAAAGCATTTCCCTGATTCCAAATAAAACAAACGCGCCACTGATCATTAATGCGAATACTGTGCTGACCTTCACGATCACCCTTTAAAGGTTCAAGCCTATTTCCAGGTGGGACCTGTAACGTATCAAGCACGGTAGCAGCATCTAACATCTTAAGTTTACGTAATGCTACACGTTGAATATTCGTCGGCAGCTTTTTTATAAACTTTCCCTTAAATAGCTTCTCAGAGTCTTTGCATTTGAATGTCTTTATCATTGAATAATGATATCTCATTACGATAATATCATCAATCGATAATATTATGATCCTTGTTCTTCAAACCAGGCATTTGACATGGCGTGGTGAAGCGCTTACGTAGCTGATAAAGGATTAGGAGTTCTTTTGGGGCCCTCGCATCAATAACCTATGCAAGTTAGCGTCAGCGACTAGCTATTCTCCTAAAAACTGTTACGATACCTCCCCTAACAGAGGAGGTTTGTGCGTTATGTTTACCCCCCGTACTGCAACACAAGCATTAGCCAAAGGTGATACCGAAGAAGCGATTCTCTTTTTTACAGATGAGTTGACTGAGAACGGTTCTCTTGAAGCCAAGCTCGGTTTAGGTGTGGCTTACAAAATGCAATATCAATTTGCCAAAGCCATTACGACGTTTCAACAGATTCTCAACTCATTAAAAGAATCCCGAAAAAATAAAGAAAATCTGGTGATCGCCGTTTACCTTCACTTCGCCTCAATGGATATCGAAACTGAACACTTTCAAGAAGCGATGAAACGGTTACTCTCGGTGGGTGAGCATATTGAAAGCAACAAAGCGTATCTATCCTCTATTCAATGCGCACAACTCAGCGTCTTATGGCATTGTCTTGCCGAAAAATCGCCGGAGCACGCCAAGCTTGCCCAAGAAAAATCGACGTATTATGCCAAATTAACCCAAAAATTCCCTACCGAAAAGCCCATTCACTTAGCGATCGTGTTAATGAAGCAAACACTATACACCGATCAAATGGACATGAGCGTAGTCACTAGACTGGATATCAAGCGGCATACAGAGCTTTTGTGTTTAACGGCCATCGCTTGGCTTTCACGAGGAAACCTATCCAACGCCACGGAACTGTTTTCTTTTTTCTTCCATCGCTATTTACCCTTTTCTATTCCGCTTTATTTGCGAGAGCCTGTCATCCGATCGATAACCGATGCACGATTAGGCCAATTCTCTCAAACGCCTTATGAACGATTGGATGCCAGGGGAACTATGAAAAGTCAATTGATCCAGATCATTTCTTACCTGAACGATCCCATCCTACAATTGCATGCGCTATGGCAAGCATTAATTCACCCCACGTTTTACTTAGGTTATATTTTTTATGCAGAGCAAAGTTTTCGGGCGCCTACGCTCTTAACACTCAACAGTAATGTACACAAAGTAGCAACCTTGTTAAATACCCTGTTAACTCGATTAGATGATCCCATTCGTTTACTCAATGACACCACTAAAAAGGCTTTGTTAAACGACAGCACGTTATTACAAGAAATCAAATTGAGTAGCACGCGTTTCCCTGCCCTTTATCAAATGGTCACCGCCCTCCAAGCCACTCAACCACATGACGCATCACTTGAATCTAAGATAGCCGCACCGTCCCGCTTATTTTTTTCGCCTTCGCAACTCTCTCGAGTCACCCCAGCCGATCCCAGGATCAATGATGATTTTGGTAATCGTTTTATTGATGATGATCAGTTGGATATAGCGCCGAAAGCCTGGCGATGATCTCATCGACCAACTGACTGGCGCCAATACGAAAGTGGGTGGGTGTCAGCCAGTCTTTCCCCATCTGGTCCACGACACGTTGGATATAGCGATTCGCATCATTCAAGCTTCGAATGCCGCCAGCGACTTTGCATCCCACGGTCATCGGCATGCGTTTAATCACGCTTAGCATGATATCAACTGCTTCTACCGTTGCTCCCACAGCGATTTTGCCGGTTGAGGTTTTCAAAAAATCAGCGCCTGCCAAACACGCTATTTCACTGGCCTTCTCGATGTGAACCGCTTGTTTTAACGCACCGGTTTCTAAAATGACTTTCAGCAACACAGCCTGGCCAGAGGCTACTCGACACGCTTGAATGAAATCAAAAGCATACTGTTCATCACCGGATAAATACGCACGATAAGGAAAAACGACATCGATTTCATCCGCACCCTCGTTTATCACGTGATGGATCAATGCCACCACATCGGATAAGGGATCTTGCCCTTTTGGAAAATTAGCCACCGTGGCCACCTTGACCGGCGAACCCATCAGCAGTGCACGCGCTTGTTTCACAAACGAGGGATCTATACAAACGGCTGCGACATGATGTGACTTAAAAACCGCTTTGTTGCATACGGCCTCGATGGCATTGGCATCATCTGACGGATATAAATAAGTTACATCCAACAGAGAAAAAACGTCTGCGACATTACTCATTCGCGGCAAGTTCTTTCACAAAGGCCGGAATGAGTTTTGTTAATTTGCGAGCAGCAAATTCGGCAAAGTGTAAGGTTCCCTCGTGAGTCACTTTGTCAGAACTTAAGCCAACGGCTAAATTGGTGATGGCAGCCAATCCCATGACACGTAACCCACAATGCCTGGCAATAATCACTTCTGGCGCCACCGACATGCCAACCGCATCGGCACCCAAGGTGCGAAACGCGCGAATTTCCGCCGGTGTTTCAAATGAAGGGCCTAGCAGGGAAAGATAGACCCCTTCTGGTAATGCGATCGCTAAACGCGCCGCGATGGCTTTCATGCTATCCCTCAGCCCTTCATCATACGCATTTTCTAAACTGACAAATCGGGGGCCAATCGATTCATCATTGGGACCTTGTAATGGATTACCGGGATGCAAATGAATATGGTCTTGAATCAGCATCACTTCACCCGCACCCACTTCTTCACGCAGCGAACCCGCTGCACCTGTGACCACTAACGTATCTGCACCTAAAAATTTAACCATGCGCACTAATCGTCGAATCGACTCATACGAGACCCCTTCATACAGGTGCAATCGCCCTTTCAAACACGCCACAGGCACCCCTTGCAAATACCCCAAGACTAACAATGAGGCATGACCGCTGACCGCACCGGCTTGCAATCCTGGAATAGCTTGATAGGGAATCGTAATCGCTTGGGTGAGCTGCTCTGCTATCATCCCCAAACCCGAGCCTAATAGGATTCCCATTTTTGGAACAAAATGAGGGGCATATTTACGAATGGCTGCAATGACTTCTTGCATGATGATGGTCCTCTTAAAATGACAAAATAAATTAACCTAACCCGATTTTTAATACATAAAAACAAAGCGTGGCAAGCACGGCCGCCACGGGAATCGTGATCACCCATGACATAAAAATGTTTCGAATCACATTGAGGTTTAACGCATCAATACCTCGCGCCAATCCCACACCAAAAACGGCGCCGACTAACGTTTGCGTGGCTGAAACTGGAATCCCCGTGCTCGTTGACACAACTACGGTGGTGGCTGCAGCCAGTGTCGCTGCAAAAGCTCGACTGGGCGTTAAGATGGTAATCGCGCTGCCCACCGTTTCAATCACTTTGCGACCATACATGAATAACCCAAGCACCACGCCCAAACAGCCAAATAAAGTAATCCCATTAAACACCCATTGACGAGATATCTCGCTCCCCATATCAATGAGATCAAATACGCTCACCACCGGGCCCACTGCAATCGCCACATCATTTGAACCATGAGCAAACACCATGGCACATGCTGTGAATGCCATCAGAACGCTAAACATACCCTCAATGTAAACAAACTGCATATGCCGATTGAGATGCGCTTTTCGAAACAGTGGTTTTAATACGAAAAACCCGCCCATCATGACCAAGAATACCGTCCCTATCACTGTGAAGCCTGTTTCCACTAGGCTGAGTACGATATGAAAATGGTGAAAGGCTTTCAGCGTCGTCATCATGGCTAAAATAATACCGACTAATACAAGATAACATGGGACATACAGCTTAGCCGCCGCATACGGATCATCTGCTCCTAAAATCCAACGGCGAATCGAAATAAACAGTAAGTAAGCTATCACACCAGCCATGGTGGGTGACAATATCCAGCTCGTTGCGATATATCCTACTGTTTGCCAATGAATCGCATTTAACCCTAACATGATGGCACCCACTCCCACCAAGGCACCGACAATGGTGTTAGTAATGGAGACGGGCATTCCTAAGTAACTGGCCGTCGTAATCCAAAAAGCTCCCGCAAATAAGACGGATAACATGCTATAAATTAATAACTGTGGGTTGTCCACGAATGCATCAACATTAATAATGCCGTGGCGAATCGTATCAGATACTTCACTGCCGCCTAAAAAAGCACCTGCTATTTCAAATACAATAGCAATCACTAAGGCTTGTCTCACAGAGAGGGCTTTCGATCCCATCGCTGTACTAATGATATTGGCTAAATCATTCGAGCCGATACCCCACGTCATCCACAAGCCAATACAACCGGCGATTACAACAAAAGCAGTACTGTATTCCAATGGTTTGATCTCATCTTGCTAATAAAATTTGTAGACGTTCGCCAATGTCTCGCGACCGATCGGCTAATTCACCCGTCCATTCAATCACTTTGTATAAGAACATCACATCGACCGGCGACAACGAGGCTTCTAGGTCAAATACAAGATGACGGAGGCGAATTTGTTGCTCATCCGTGTCTCGTTCAATACGAGCTAATGTGGCAATCATGTCTTCCACTACCTTAATTTCATTGCCACTAAACCCCGTTTCAAACAATTCATCTAATTCATGAATGGCCGTGTTGGCTTGTGCTGATGCTTCAATACAACGCTTTAAAAATTCAATCAATAAGGTGGCCACGGGCAGAGGAAAACGCATTTTCCTGCCTAGAATAATCCCTGCAATATCTTTGGCTTTATTCGCCAAACGATCTTGCACGGAAAGCAACTCGAGTAAATCACTCCGTGACACAGGCATAAATAAACTGCTAGGAAAATGCAGCCGAATCTCACGCTTCATATCATCGGCTTCATGTTCTAAACGAGCAATGTGGTGTTGTAGTGCTTCTACTGCCTCCCATTTCGCGGCCAATACCGCTGCAAAGAAAGGTTCTAACGCTTCCACGCAAGCATGCACTTTTGCCATATGTTCTTCTAACGGCCGGATCGGAGAACGTCCAAACAGATTCAAAAAAGGCGTTGTGGGCATCCGTGATACTCCTATCAAACTCACTCCATTTATTTCGCCGCCATCAACGCCACGGCCGTATCTAACATGCGATTTGAAAAACCCCATTCATTATCATACCAAGAAAGCACTTTCACTAAACGACCCATGACTTTGGTATAAGACATGTCAAAAATAGAGGAAGCAGGATGATGATTAAAGTCAACGGATACCAGCGGCGCTTCATTGATATCTAATACCCCTTTCAACGTATGGTTTGCTGCTTCTTTCATGGCTTGATGGATGGCGTCAACCGTGGTATCGCGCTTCGCAATAAAAGTAAAATCAATCACAGAAACATTAATGGTTGGCACACGAATAGCAAAACCATCTAATTTGCCATTTAATTCAGGTAATACTTCACCCACAGCCGAAGCGGCACCTGTTTTAGTTGGAATCATCGAGTGTGCTGCTGCACGCGCACGGCGTAAATCGGTGTGATAGACATCCAATAAGGCTTGATCATTAGTATAAGAATGAACGGTGTTCATTAAGCCTGTTTCGATACCCACCGTTTTCTCCAGCACACTAATCAGTGGTGCCAAGCAATTGGTCGTGCAAGAGGCATTAGAAATAATCGTATCGCTGGCTTTCAATAGAGAATGATTGACTCCATAGACAATAGTGGCATCGACCCCCGTAGCCGGTGCGGAAATCAGCACTTTTTTGGCTCCGGCCACACAATGAGCCGATGCTTTTTCTTTGCTAGCAAAAAAGCCCGTGCATTCCAGGACAAGATCGACACCTAATTCTTTCCAGGGTAGTTTTTTCGGATCACGCTCAGCCACCACACGAATCGTATCCCCATTCACAACCATATTTTGCCCAACGACCGACACCTCGCCTGCAAATTTCCCATGCGTGGTATCGTAACGGGTTAAATGCGCATTCGTATTCACATCCCCTAAATCATTAATGGCAACTATCTGGATGTCAGGATGTTTTTTTGCTTCATAGTGTGCACGTAAAATATTGCGTCCAATACGGCCATAGCCATTAATTGCCACTCGAATCGTCATGAATCACTTCCCCCCGATTTTTATTGGTTAATTTTCTACAGTCACACGCCACGCTGTCATCCCACGTTGGTGACGGAACATACCAATGACTTTGCCGCCAATACAATATGTTCGACTGTAAACCCACATTCTTTAAAGACGTCTTTCGCTTTGGCTGATGCGCCAAAGCGATCTAAACCTATCACCTTACCCTGTGTACCCACCCATCGATACCAGCCATCACTGGCTCCGGCTTCCACGGCCATTCGCGCTGATACCGCCTTCGGCAAGACCTGTTCTTGATAAGCTATCTCTTGTGCCAAGAATACATTGACTGATGGCATGGAAACCACGCGTACTTTTACGTCATCCTCTCTCAGCTGTGCCGCGGCTTGCATGACCAAGGCCACCTCAGAACCCGTCGCCATGATAATCACATCGGGTACCCCAAGACAATCCGACAATACATAACCACCCCGTTTAATCTGATTCACCTTGTCAGGTGTGCGTTGTTCACACGGGACAGTTTGTCGTGTGAACAACAAACACGTAGGGCCTGGATGCTCTATCGCATGCTGCCAAGCCACAACCGATTCCACTGTATCGCAGGGGCGCCATAGCGACAGCCCTGGAATCAAGCGCAGGCTGGCGATATGCTCAACGGGTTGATGCGTCGGTCCATCCTCACCCAATCCAATGGAATCATGAGTATAGACAAAAATCACGCGTTGTTGCATCAACGCTGCTAAACGAACCGCATGACGCGCATAATCAGAAAAGGTTAAAAAGGTGCCGCCAAATGGAATCAGCCCGCCGTACAACGCCATGCCATTCATGATGGCCGACATCCCAAATTCTCGTACGCCATAAAAAATATATTGACCTTGAGGAGCGGTATTTGAAAAAGCGGTGACACCATCCCAATTCGTTAAGTTAGAACCCGTTAAATCGGCAGAGCCGCCCATCAACTCAGGTAAAACGGTGGCAAAATGATTTAAACACAGCTGAGATGCTTTACGCGTGGCGATGGATTCAGATTGGGTTTGAACGGCTTGCAATAAGGTGTCGACCATCTGATTCCAATGACTCGGTAAGTGTTTTTGCATGCGCCGTGTCAATTCGTTCGCTAAATCAGGGTACATTGAAGCATATGTATCAAAGAGCTGCCGCCAAACGGCTTCTCGTTTTGCCCCTTTTTCTCGTGCATCCCAAGCGTTGTAATAGGCTTCAGGAATCACAAAAGGAGGAGAGGTCCAACCGAGTTGTTGTTTCGTTTCGATGATTTCTTCCGCCCCTAAGGGCTCACCGTGGGCTTTCGCTGTGCCTGCTTTATGCGGCGAACCCCAACCAATCACTGTCTTGCAACAAATCAGTGTGGGTTTGTCCTTTTCCGCTTGCGCCGCCAAAATCGCTTGGCGAAGTGCTGAAGCATCATGACCATCCACAGCGGGTATGACATGCCAACCATAACTCTCAAAGCGTAAAGGGGTATTGTCGGTAAACCAGCCTGTCACGTTTCCATCAATTGAGATCTGGTTATCGTCATAAAAGACGATCAATTTACCTAGCCCCAAGGTGCCGGCCAATGAACACACTTCATGCGAAATACCTTCCATCAAACAACCATCACCCACAAAAACATAAGTAAAATGATCGATGATGGGAAAAGAAGGGCGATTAAAACAAGCGGCAAGATGTTTTTCTGCGATCGCCATGCCGATCGCATTCGCTAAACCCTGTCCCAATGGCCCTGTCGTTGTTTCAACACCTGGCGTGACACCCCATTCGGGGTGGCCAGGCGTTTTAGAGTGTAATTGACGAAAGTGTTGGATATCTTCGATGGATAAGGCATAACCCGTCAAATGCAATAGAGAATACAATAGCATGCAGCCGTGACCGTTAGACAAGATAAAACGATCTCGATTCCACCAGTGCGGATTCGCTGGATTGTGATGTAAGAATTCATTCCAGACGACCTCGGCAATATCAGCCATGCCCATCGGCATACCAGGATGCCCCGAGTTGGCTTGCTGTATCGCATCCATGCTTAACGCTCGAATGGCATTCGCTAATTCACGGTGAGAGGGCATGGCTAACTCCTAATCGCAAGAAATGGGCGCATAGTACCCGAAATTTACTTTGCTAGCACCTGAAAATTCGTGAATCTGGTTAACAAACAGGGTATCATTTACCTCTTTTAACCTATGGAAAGAATCATTGTCATGCAAAAAGAATTTCTTTTTACGTCAGAATCGGTGTCTGAGGGACATCCCGACAAAATTGCTGATCAAATTTCAGATGCCATTTTAGATGCCATGCTGGAACAAGATCGCAATACGCGTGCTGCTTGTGAAACGTTTGTCAAAACGGGCATGGTATTAGTGGGCGGCGAAGTCACAACATCCGCCTGGGTCGATTTGGAACACCTCATTCGTGATGTCATTTGTGACATTGGCTACAATCACTCTGAAGTCGGCTTTGACTGGAAATCCTGTGCGGTGATGTCTGCTATCGGTAAGCAATCTGCTGATATTGCACAAGGTGTGGATCGACCCCATCCTGAAGAACAAGGCGCCGGTGATCAAGGGTTAATGTTTGGTTATGCCAGCAATGAAACGGATGTGCTCATGCCCGCTCCGATTTTTTATGCCCATGAACTCGTCAAACGCCAAACCCAATTACGCAAAGAAAATATCTTACCCTGGCTACGCCCGGATGCAAAAAGTCAAATTACATTGGAATACCGTAACCATAAACCTGTCCGAGTGGATGCCGTTGTTTTATCTACCCAACACCATCCAGATATTGCTCAAAACAGTTTGGTAGAAGCCGTCATTGAAGAAATTATTCGCCCTGTTTTGCCGGCAGAATGGATGGATAACAAAACACGTTTTTATGTCAATCCTACTGGGCGTTTTGTTACAGGCGGCCCTTTAGGCGATTGCGGCTTAACCGGTAGAAAAATCATTGTCGATACCTATGGCGGGATGGCTCGTCATGGCGGCGGATGTTTTTCAGGTAAAGATCCCTCCAAAGTCGACCGATCTGGCGCTTATGCTTGTCGATATGTTGCAAAAAATATTGTTGCAGCCGGCATTGCAGATCGTTGTGAAATTCAAGTTTCTTATGCCATCGGTGTGGCCGAGCCGATTGCCATTTATGTCGAAACGTTTGGAACAGGAAAAATACCCGACGAAGAAATTACCACACTCGTGCGTGAGCATTTTGATTTACGTCCTTATGGCATTATTAACATGCTCAATTTACTTCAACCTATTTATCGTCAAACAGCGTGCTATGGCCATTTTGGTCGTGAAGATTTAAACGTCAGTTGGGAAAAAACCGATAAAGCGAAAGCGTTACATCAATCTGCTAAAGCACATGTTTCATCAAAGGAATAATCACATGCCTACTTCGACTCAAATAACGCATCGATCCGATTATAAAGTCGCCGACATGAGTTTGGCTGACTGGGGCTTGGCCGAAATCAGCATCGCCGAAACGGAAATGCCAGGTTTGATGGCACTCAGGGCACAATACGGAAAACAAAAACCGTTAAAAGGGGCGCGCATTGCTGGCTGTTTACACATGACGATTCAAACAGCGGTGTTAATTAAGACTCTGATCGAACTAGGTGCGGAAGTACGTTGGTCATCCTGCAATATTTTTTCGACCCAAGATCATGCTGCCGCAGCGATGGCCAAATTAGACATTCCTGTTTTTGCTTGGAAAGGCGAAACAGAAGAAGAGTATGAATGGTGCATCGAACAAACGCTGCTTGGCCCGAATAACTGGCGCCCTAATTTAATCTTAGATGATGGCGGTGATTTGACACTGTTGATGCATGAAAAATATCCTGCTCTATTAACCCATATTAAAGGCTTATCGGAAGAAACCACCACCGGTGTCCATCGTCTTTATGAGATGCATCAAGCAGGCAAATTAAAAATCCCCGCGATCGATGTGAATAACTCTGTCACCAAATCCAAATTTGATAATTTGTACGGTTGCCGTGAATCCTTGATTGATGGCATCAAACGCGCAACCGATGTCATGATTGCCGGAAAAATTGCTGTGGTTTGTGGTTATGGCGATGTGGGTAAAGGTTGTGCGCAATCGTTGCGTGCTTTTGGTGCTACGGTTTGGGTCACGGAAATCGATCCCATTTGTGCCTTGCAAGCGGCCATGGAAGGCTATCGTGTGGTCACAATGGATGACGTGGCTGCACTCGGCCATATTTTTGTCACCGCTACGGGCAGTCTCAATGTCATTACTCACCACCACTTATTGCAAATGCCACATGAAGCGATTGTGTGTAATATCGGCCATTTTGATTCTGAAATTGATATCGCCTCACTGCGTCAATATCCCTGGGAAAATATTAAACCGCAAGTCGACCATGTGCTACTCCCTAATGGTAAGCGTTTGATTCTATTGGCTGAAGGTCGATTAGTGAACTTGGGTTGTGCAACAGGCCATTCCAGTTTTGTCATGTCGACTTCTTTTACCAATCAAGTATTGGCCCAAATTGAATTATGGCAACACCATGCTCAGTATGCGGTGGGCGTCTATGTATTACCCAAAAAACTCGATGAAATGGTAGCCAGATTACATCTCGCAAAACTCGGGGCAAGCTTAACGGAACTGACGCCAGAGCAGGCGGACTATTTGCATATTCCGGTAGAAGGACCCTATAAACCGGATCAATATCGATATTGAGACAATGGCGTTACGTTACAACGCACTGCCTGTGTTATTGGTCATAGGAGTAAATGTCACTGAACCACTCACCACTCTGTTTTCTCCGCCATTATTGGCCTGCGACACCGATACATAAAATGTAAACGTGGCAGGGTAGCGCGTTGTATAGGCAGCAGATCCATCAAAAACACAGGCTTGAGCTCCTGTGCCGCAATAGATGCTAATCGGTGTAGTGGAGTTCATCGAAAATCCTGTACTGGTAACAACAGCACCTGTTTGATCTACAATCCAAGCGTTTAATATGTTAATCCAGTCGCCATTACCCGTCATGCTAATATGCATAGTGGCCGTATAATTACCCGCAGGGAGTGTGCCATTGATGTTTAAAAACCGGGTACTGGCGCCGCCACTACCTAGCCCATTAATAGCCCCCTGCACAGGGAAGATATAAACGAAATGAGCCGGTGATAGACTATTACCAGGAGGCGAGATGCTCGTGCTATCTGCAAAAGCAACTGGCAAGAGCCAGTAAAGAGCCAAAAATAAACCAACGCACCGCCTAACATATTGATCATTCATGATTATCTCGTTGTTCAATAGATCTTCCACTGTCTAATTATAGCATATTTTTTGTAACCCGAGTCCGGCGCAGCCGCGTCTCGAAGGGTCTCCCTTAGGATTAACAATCCCTGGATAAAACCGAGAGGATGGTATATCAATTCAAAAACTTTGAACAGGTTCTAAGAGTCCGTTCAAAGACCGCAAAAAAAGACAGCTAAATGATCAATAATGCCTAATTAGTACAACCTTTGCTTTGTGTTTTGGGTTCTTAAGTCTCTGTTAATCTCAGCTTTTTATACTAGGAAGAATCGTAGTCAAGGTGGTATTGTTTTCATTCGCCAGATTTTTCTTAAGGAGGTAGTTTTATGGATGAGCTCATTGGTTTAATTCTATCATTACCTGCCGAAAAATTTGAACAATTCTTAAAGGCAAAACAAATGCTGAAAGTGGATGAGCAACGCGATATTTTGCGTTCGTTGCTATTTTTCAAAGCCGTTGAAAATGATTGTTTGTTTGAAGAGTTAGTTCAATTTCCAGATCCTATTTTAACGTATGTAGCCAAATTCCATGAGGCATTACATCAAGCTTGGTCTGAAAAAACGGATGCTTTGTTGACTGAAGACAATCGATTAGATATTTCAGTTGCTTTATTGAAAGCCCATTTTTCAAAAAACGGGGCAACATTAACTGCATTTAAGAATAAACTCGAAATGCTGCTGGGTTTTTATACGGAATTCACCGAGGGTACAGGTTATTTAATCAATGCGCTTACCTCGTTAATGGTTGCTTCCAGTTATTTAATCGATCATTTCCATTCGAACGACTACAATGAGGAAGTCATTCATACCGTGGTGTCTCACCTCCTAGCACAGCAGAGCCAGTCAGAGACGGTGACGGCAGATATCGAGAAGATTCATAAAATGATTCAGATTTATTGCGAACAATTTTCTAAAAAAGAACTTAAATTAGTCGGGCTTCTTCATGAATTAGATAATGTGTCGCAACAGTTGCGCATGATGGAACAGTTCATCCGTCTTCATATTGTGGCAAGTTTTTTAGGTATATACTCAGGACAAATCTCAGCAGATCAGTTTTTTTTAATGAATGAGCAGATTCATAATGCATTGTATGTTTACCAAGATTTACTCTTATTGAGAGTGTGTATTTATGATAAGGGCAAAAATGCAATCGGTCGATTGCAATTATTTTGCAGTATTTTTAACGAGCAAGATGAAAGCGCAGTAGGACATGACAAATTGGATACTGAGTTGAAACGAGTGAAGCAGGATATCCATCATCATGTCAACAAAATCAAACGGCATTTGGATGATCCCGTTCCTCAATCGGGGCTGGTACAAAGGCTTTGGTCGTATGTGTCAACGTATATTCCATCGACACCCTATTTTTATACTGATCCACCTAACACAAAACAATCCGTGAAAAATACGTTATTGGCTGAGCTAAAGTCATCCGCCACTATCCGGAGTGCGCGTTAAAAAGTGAAATGGCATTACTGCAGCCGCATCCCAATTTCATGTGGAATGCCATCGGGTTGTTCTGCGAGATAAGCCGCTAACTGCCAATTGATCAAAGCCACCCCGTTTTTAGGCAGACTTTTTTCAATGGAGCTCACGATATTTTCTAATGAGGCAGCGGGTGCGTTTGCACGTTCTTCAAGTGGCGGGTGTGCTTCTAAAAAGAGTTCGCTGTCTTGCCAGGCGACTTTATTCGGCATGTCAATAATCGCTACCGGTGTTCCTGGTTCGACCAAAGGATAGAATTGCTTGATATCCGTCTCGTTCATCCGAATACAACCAAAGCTTGCGCGCCTCCCTATACTTTCAGGGAAAATGGTGCTGTGAATCAAGTAGGTTGGAATGCGCAGATAGATGGCATAAGGACCTAAGGGATTGTCTGGTCCTGGCCCCATGTGACGAGGTAAATCAATTCCTTGTGCTTCATTGAATTGCCGAATAGCAGGAGTGGGTGTCCAGGTCGGGTTGGTGACCTTTCTCACAATGGCTGTATTCGCAATAGGGATGGTTTTGCCAATTTTACCTATGCCGATGGGAAAGGTCATCACTTGATTCGTTC
The DNA here is from genome assembly GCA_021807565.1 of Pseudomonadota bacterium. Taxonomy (GTDB): domain Bacteria; phylum Pseudomonadota; class Gammaproteobacteria; order DSM-16500; family DSM-16500; genus JAKBCU01. The sequence goes on from JAKBCU010000022.1 coordinate 14,149, forward strand.
CATCGGGATAAAAATACAAGCGCATCTCCGGTAAATTGATCACGATGCCGCGACGTGGCAAGGGTGGTAACAGAAACTGAGTGGCCAGTTTTAAGTGAGATTGCCCAGAAAAAAGGGTTCTTTCTGATACGCCGGGATTGGCAGTAATGAGGGCATTCATCCCAATATTATATCGCTCAGCAATCGCGGCGGGCGATTCGCCCATCGCAGATACCGTATAGTCAACGTGACCTATTAATGACTCAGTTGCTGGAGGAAGCGCAAATTGGGAAGCAACGCTGCGCGAACAAAAAGAAAATAATACAATAAACAAAGGAAGATAGGATGAAATCTTTTTTAATAAAGTGTATTTCATGTGTGATGCTATTTCCTCTTAGCCGGTTAGAAAAGTGGAATGTTTCAGCCACTTTTGATCGGGATAATATGCTACAACAACAGTATTACCCTTAATAGTGTCGATGAGTGGTTTCACTAATTCTTTGCTGACTGCAGGGCATCCCCAACTTCTTCCCAGTAAGCCATATTTTTTTGCAACATCGGGGGCAGCATACCATGCACCATGAAACACGACGCTGCGTTGATAAGCATTATCATTTATACCTTCTTCTAAGCCTTGAATACGCAATGAGTACCCATTGTTGCCGATATAAGGTTGATTGGTTGTCACGAATACACCCAGACTTGATTTTAAACTGCCCGGTGTATTTGAGAAAGAGGTCGCATTATTTTTTCCGCTATTTTTGCCATGAGATACCCAAGTATTAAATAAGACTTTAGCATTCTTGACATCGACTACCCATAACCGACGCTCAGATGAGGGCTTGGAATAATCAATGATGGTTAACAGTTGTTTGTTGTCTAAACCTTTTTCACGCGCTTTGGCATAGGCAGTTAAGCTGAGTTTTAAGACATGTGGATCCAGGTTTTCTGCTTGATCGTTAATGATCTTAATTTCCCGTTCGACCCACGCTTTGGTGCCAGCCAATTCATTATTTGAGGCGCGGAATACATCAAATGGCGTCCAGCCGACGAGACACAACGTGATGATAAAAAATAAAAAAATAGAGACTACTTGGTTTGCGTTCATGGTTATCTTCTCATGCCTAATGTATTATCGATACAAGGGATCACCCTATTGGCGCCCAAGACATACACCTATGCGTGTATCAGAGAGTATTTCTGGATAAATATTGATCTAATCGTCCGTATTCTAAACAGTTTATCGCTTCGTGTCAAAGTATACGTGATGATAAAGATGACAGGACTACCCACTCAGTCACGTATTTTGTGTATACTAGGGGGCTTATTATTTCCCATTAGCGTAGCGTTGAGATAGCATCCATGGATCAGTCAAAAAAGTTAAGAGTGGCCGTATTATACGGTGGTCGTTCAGGTGAGCATGACGTATCGCTTTTATCGGCGGCCAATGTCATTCAGCAGTTGGATCGTCATTTATTTGACGTCGTGCCCATTGGAATCGATAAGCAAGGCGCTTGGTTTTTGGGGGACGATATCCAGCAAAAAAGTCTAGCGCAACCTCTAGCGCTCAGTCTCCCTAAAGAAAGGGAACGCTTGTTATTTAACCCTGACTTCATTGGGAAGCCACCGCACAATCTTAAACCCACGCAATGTCTCTTACCCGTCAATACGACAGAACGCTTGTTTGATGTGGTATTTCCCATGATTCATGGGCCATTATGCGAAGATGGCACAGTGCAAGGATTATTAGAGTTAACTGATGTGCCTTATGTGGGGTGTGGTGTGCTCGCCTCAGCGATTGGAATGGATAAAGATGTTTCCAAACGTCTCGTCCAAGCTGCTGGTATTGACGTTGTGCCCTATGTCGTTCTTAGGCGTGGTCAATGGGATCAGGATAAAGCACAATGCTTGGCACAACTGACTCAACAATTACGCTATCCCGTTTTTGTAAAACCGGCCAACACGGGATCGAGTGTTGGCGTTGAAAAAGTAAAATCGTTGGCTGAACTATCTCCTGCCATTGAATCTGCTTTTCACTATGATACGAAAATCGTAGTAGAAAAAGCGATTGATGCTATTGAATTAGAAATTGCCGTATTAGAATCACTTGATCCAAGGGTCGAAGAGCCCATGGTGAGTTTGGTAGGTGAGGTGCGACCTCGACATGAATTTTATAGTTATGCGGCAAAATATCTAGATGAACAAGGGGCTGAATTTTATATTCCTGCGCACATTTCAGAAGCGTTACAAGAAAAAGCACGCGGCATCGCGAAAAGCATTTTTAAGACATTAGAGTGTGAAGGCATGGCGCGAGTGGATTTATTTCTTGAGCGTGGGACAAATACTCTTTATTTTAACGAAATTAATACCATTCCAGGCTTTACTCAAATCAGTATGTACCCAAAAATGATGGTGGCATCCGGGATCAGTTATCAGGCATTGTTAACCCATTTAATTAGGCTAGCAGTTGCAAGACATGAAAGAAAAACTCAACGACATCATGAATATGGTGATATGTCAGCGTGACTACCCTTCAGCCTATAGTTTGGGAATTTATTGCAAGAGAGGATCATGCGTCGATTTTTGTTATGTTACTTAATGTGTTTTTATTACCCCTTGTTAGGCATGGCTGATCGTGAACCGATACGGGAGCTATCGTTGCAAGAAGCCATTTATCTCGCCGTGCGTCAAAATCCCAACGTGCAACAAGCTCAGTTGAATCACGTGAGACAGAAATATGCACTCGATCGAGAGCATTGGCAATTTAGCCCACACTATGGGTTAGAGTTAACACGGACTACCAATCGCACCTATTCCGTCACTCGAGGGGGAATGGTCACAGCCAATTCTACTGGATTTGAACCCAGTGCGACGTTATTGACCCCTTTTGGGACAAGCATTAAAGCAGCTTCTACTAATAATGCGGAGGCGAATTTTCATCCTGGGCTATCGCTTGCCATCATGCAGCCTTTGATGAGGGGATTTGGGCGTTCCATTGTAGAAGCGAATTTATATAATGCGATGGATACAGAATATATCAGCCGGCTCAGTGTTGAGGGTGCATTACGCACAACGGTCACCTCCGTGATCGATGCTTATTTGGGGGTGATTTCGATTCAAACCGGTTTGAAAATTGATGAAGAAGCCTTAGTACAGGCTAAAAAATCGGTCAAAGATACACAGTTATTTATTAAAGCAGGGCATAAACCCGGTGTTGAGCTGGTAGCGGCGCAAGCCACAGTGGCCAGTGCAGAAGGTAAAATTGAAAATGATAAAAACAATTTACAACAGGCAAAATATAATTTACTCCAAGCGATTGGAATAAACCCAAATACGCCCGTGGTTTTTAAGGATGTTTATGTTCCAGCCCTGATAAAGCGTTATCCTATCCCAACGTTAGAGCGATCAAAACAGCAAGCATTGATGAATGATATTCAATATCAAATAGATCAAATTACATTTCAAGGGATCACTAAACGAGCACTGAAAACAGCAGAAGATAATACCCGGTGGCAACTCAATTTATCTTTGGCAGGCAGTGTCGGCCAGGGAACGGGTGGAGGACAAAATGCTGGAATTAATAGTTTAGTCAATGGGGTCAATACGACCAACACTGCTATTTTAAAACTCACTATTCCAATCGATGATCGCGCGGCAAAGCAAACGGTTGCCATTGCCAAAATTGCCATACGAGAAGCTGAGATTGCACTGCAGCAAGAAAAATGGAACAAAGAAACTTTAATTATCAATGCATGGCATAATGTGTATAGCGCTGAACGTGCGCTGCATTTTGCAGAAAATACGGAGCGCTTACAGTTCAAAACCTATGAAATTAGCAATCAGAAATATGCACATGGGTTAATCGATAGCTTAGAATTGCAAACGGCTCACCAACAAGCTGTATCGAGTCAACAAGGATTAAGTGATGCAAGAATTAGCTATTTGAAAGCATTGGTTGCATTGGATCAACTCATGGGCAATACCTTAACGACGTGGGATGTGAAGATAAGATTGTCATAATTAGGGCCCTTACAAACTAACATAGTAACGGTGAGAATCCATGATGCGGTATCGAAAAACAGTCGTGATTTTAATTGTCTTGGCATTATTGTTATATGCTTGTGCTCATCGCAAGCAAACAGACAGGAAGACGAAAGCAGTGCTGATTCAGGTGTCATCTCAGCCGCAAACGTCCACCTTATTTTATTCAGGCAGTATTCAACCTCTCAAAACGGTTGTCATCAGCAGCCCTTCCGATGGTACGGTCGGCAATTTATTGTTTCACTACGGCGATGTGGTTAAAAAAGATCAGGTATTATTCTCCATTTCATCGGAGAAATTTCAGACAGATTATCGAACGGCTTTGACGCAGTATATTAAAATGAAGACAGATTTTATTTCCAATCAAAGCCAGCTCAAAGAAGCAGAGTTTTTACATCAGCATCAATTAATTTCTGATGATGATTTTAAAGCAAAACAAACCAGTTTTTACAATGCGCAATTGGCGATGGTTCAATCGAAAGAAGCATTAGCAGCAATACTGGGTCGTTTAAACCAGCAAACTATTAATTTATTTGATTTGAATATTGAAGATATTGATAAAATCACCAAAATGCTGGCTGTGCAAGACGGGGTGCAGCGGTTACAAGTCGTGGCCCCAGCAGAGGGTATTATTTTGTTGCCAACAAAAGGTGAAAGTGATGGCGAATTAAAAAAGCTGACAAAAGGCGATCAGGTGAAGCAAGGTGATGTATTAGCAGTGGTCGGTGATTTAACAGGGCTAGCCGTGCATATCAACGTCAGTGAATTTAATATTAACCAATTAAAAGTGGGCCAAAAAGTCACCGTGACGGGTGCTGCTTTTCCCGATTTGATATTAGAGGGCAAAATAGAAGGATTGCATCGACAAGGACAACCGAGTCAAGGCGGTATGCCAGTATTCCCTGTCGAGGTGGTGGTCCCGCATTTAAGTGCTAAAGAACGCGCCATCATTCACATGGGAATGAGTGCAAAAGTAGCGATTGAATTAGGTGGGGATCCCGTGATCTTAGTGCCGATCAAAGCAGTGCATCAAGTGGACGGGAAATCCTATGTTAACGTGGTGGACCGCCACACCGGAAAAATGCATGAAGTCAATGTTCGTACTGGCGCTACTACCTTGGATTCTGTTGCCATTGAATCAAACTTGTCAGAGGGGGATACACTTGTCGTTCCTGGTTGAACTCAATCGAGTCACTAAATCGTATAAAACAGGGAACAGCGAATTTTACGCCCTTAAAGAAGTGAGTTTATCTGTGTTGCCAGGTGAAATGGTCGCTGTGATCGGTGCATCGGGTTCGGGCAAATCCACGTTGATGAATATCATAGGATTTTTGGATCGTTGTACATCGGGGCAATATCTCTTTTCACAACAAGATGTTTCCCAATTCAATGAAGTTGAATTAGCACACATTCGTAATCAAAAAATCGGGTTTGTTTTTCAATCGTTTTTTTTATTACCGCGTTTAACGGCGTTGCAAAATGTGATGTTACCGCTTTTTTATCGAGAGACTGCGCCAGACAGGGCTAAAGAAACCGCATTAGCCATGTTAGAAAAAGTAGGCATGGCCCATTTTGCTGGACGTAGGCCCAATGAATTATCGGGCGGACAGCAACAACGAGTGGCCATTGCTAGAGCATTGGTCGGTAACCCTGATATCATTTTGGCGGATGAACCCACGGGGGCATTAGATTCAAAAACGGGCCAAGACGTGATGGATTTGTTTTTACGTCTTCATCAAGAGGAAAAACGAACCCTTATCTTGATTACCCATGATAGCCGCATCAGTCAGTTATGTGGCCGCATCATCCTATTAAAAGACGGATGTATTGTGTTATGAAATTTATAGCCCATTGTCAGGCAGGATTATCCAATTTATATTTATCCAAAATGCGTTCTCTGTTAGCTTTGTTGGGTATTTTAGTGGGAACCGCATCCGTGGTAGCGATGGTATTGGGAGGAGAATTAGCAACCAACGAAGCTTTAAAACAATTTAAAACACTGGGGACGGATTTGCTTGCTATCAATATCAGTCAAAACTCAGATTCCTCTAAGCATGATGAAACCCCTACAACGATTACTTTACAACAGGCCAATGCGGTTGTTAACGTGGATCACTCAGTTCTCGCTGTCGCGCCGTATTCCCAAGTGTATAGCCCTATCCAATTTAATGGACATGACATCAATGGAAGTGCTTTAGGTGTGACAGAAGCATTCGTCAGAATTGCTCATATTGACATAGCTAGGGGTCGTTTTATCTCAGACTTAGATGGTATTGCTTTTTATTGCGTGGTGGGTCATACGCTTTATGAAGACATGAAGCGTTATACATTGGATGATCCTATCGGGAAGCAACTCCAAATAGGAAAAACGATTTTTACCATCGTAGGTATTGCAGCACCTTGGACAGAAAACAGTTTTGTGTATGCTAACATTGACAGTACCGTACTGATTCCTATCCAAACGTCGCATATTATTAGCCGGTTTTCGTTGATTAACAATCTCATTCTTCGATTGACTCCTAAGGCGGATATTGACAAAACAAAGGATTTGATCGAAGCGTATTTTCATCAGATAGCACCCGATAAAAAAGTATTCTTTCGCAGCGCAAAAGAGTTTATTACGCGTATGGAAAAACAAAGCGAAATATTAACTGTTTTTTTAGGGTTAATTGGCGGGGTATCTTTGTTGGTGGGCGGGATTGGCGTAATGAATATTATGTTAGTCTCTGTGGTCGAGCGACGTCGTGAAATTGGGATTCGTTTAGCAGTCGGCGCAACGCGCGCTGATATTCGTTCCTTGTTTTTGCTTGAAGCGACGATGTTATCCTTGTTGGGCGGTCTACTGGGGGTCATTCTGGGTATTGCCATTGCCTATGTGATTGCGTTATGTTGGCACTGGGCGTTTACGCTATTTTTATTACCCATCGTCATTGGTTTTAGTGTGTCCGTTGCAACGGGAGTGTTTTTTGGGTTTTACCCGGCTTATCAAGCATCAGAGCTCGATCCGATTGTGGCGTTGCGTGCGGATTAGGGTCAAGTGTTCAAAAAGAGTGGTAAGGAGTTACACAACGGAGGTGTTGCGTGAGTGAAGACAAAATGGCCAAAAATGATAATCCGACAACCAGTGATGCACTCTATAAAGCGCAGTATCTGCGTGAAAAAACGATGCGAGAACAAGCGGAGTTTGTTTTAGAAACCAAAGAGCAGGAATTAATTTTAGCGAACCAATCGCTTGAGACGCAAAGTTTTACCATCAAAAAGCTTGAATCAGAAATGCTAGAGCTCGCGACTCAGCTGGATCAAACAAAAGACAAATTAAAACAATTTTCACATTTTGATCCACTGACGCAGTTGCCTAATCGAACGCAATTTGATGTCGACTTAAAACGAGAGCTGTCCCGAGCCAAACGGTACCAACGCAAAATTGCATTGCTGCATTTGGACATTGATTTTTTTAAAAAAGTGAATGATGCTCATGGCCATGATATAGGAGACTTATTATTAAA
>JAKBCU010000082.1 GCA_021807565.1 Pseudomonadota bacterium
CATACGATAAAGTTCAATTCCAGCAAGCGTTGCTTCTGATGAATGAAATGCTTTAAAACACATCATTGGTTTAGTGATCCGTTTAATGCCTCGATGATCTTGCTCAACAATATTATTCAGATATTTTATTTGGCGGATATCAATTTGCATTAATGCACAACCTAACAATGAGAAAATAATCAATTGTAAATTAATCGCATTGATACCTGCTTTGTTCGCGCCACTTTTATCAATCGTAATCTTATCAGGTAATCCACTTGATCCAATTGCCTGTGTAAAAAAGGCTTTTGCAGCAGATTCATCTCGATTTTTTGATAACATAAATTCAATCGTGTTGCCTTCTTGATCTACAGCACGATACAAATCATTCCATTCACCTTTAACTTTGATATACGTCTCATCCATTCTCCAGCTTCTGCCCGTTTTCTTTTTGTGATTTTTTCTGAATTCATTTTCTAATAATGGCGAATACTCAATGACCCAACGATTTAACGTTGAATGATCTACTTTGGTGCCACGTTCTAACATCAGCTCTTCAATATCACGATAGCTTAAAGAATAGGAAACGTACCAACGAACAATCATGAAAATAATGTCTTTCATAAAATGCTTCCCTTTAAAACTGATCATTAGGGATTGTCATCGCGTTGTTTTTAGGCAGCAGATTTTAGCAAGATATTAGAGTTTGCGACAGAACCTTTATCCTTATTTTTCTGCTGCACGAAGCATTTAGCAGATCCCGTCATTCTAAAAATATCCATATAAAACAAATACTTGTATTATGCGTTTGCACGATCTGCACGATCTGCACGATCTGCACGATCTGCACGATCTGCACGATCTTTTATTGCTTTAATTTCCACAAAGATAATTTGCCACTGCCGACTTGCTCTATCAAACCCAATTTTTTTAATGCAGCCAAATCCGCTTTGATGGTACGCAAACTGGCAACATCATCTAGTCGATCAAATATGACATTAACGCTTAGAGATTCTCCACCAGCCAAAATTTCCAATATCCTTTCTTGTCTCTTATTTAATGCTGGACGTTCAAGTTTGCTAATTACCTTTCCACCGCCCATTGGCTCCTTAAATCGAAAAGTAACCGCGAATCCACCAGAGTATTCTGTAAATTCCGGTTCTGGTGTGCCGTTTTTCTGGCAATAGCCTATCATTCGTGTAGTACCAGTTCCCCATCCTTCAACCCAGCCTATTTCATAAAAAACAGTCGCTATTTTTTCATTTCTTGGATATGATCCGTGTTTTTTTCTTAGATCATCAATGGTGAGCTGGGGTGGCAATACACCATTATTCCATAGCTCTAATCGATCATCATAAATTGCTAGCGCAATAGAAGCTGAACGATTTTCATAATCACGATGAGAGCTTGCATTAACTAATGCTTCTCTTAGAGCCAGTGGAGGAACAGCTGGCTGATCTATCCTCTCAATTTTTCCTTCCTCAAAGAAACTGGCAATGGGCAGATAGCGTTGAGCAAATTCCATTGCAGCAGATATGATACGAAATGCATTACCATAGACGCGTTGATTATCAATAAAGTCACCTACATTATCTGTACCTTTAAATCTTGCCAACCTAATCATGCATTGAGAGTAATTCGGCTTGACCTCTTTTGCATATAGCACAACCGCTGCATTTATCAATTTGTCATTATTGATTAATTTAAAATGATCCAAAATATGAGACACATCATAATCAAGAACTTCGATGCCTATCCTACCCTTATCGACACCTGCTTTGATCGTTCGGCGGATCTCATCGTGATCAAGAGAATCAATTTCATAATTTTTTGCGGGCTGATCTTCCCACGAATGATTGAGTTGGCCACGTCGAACGAGAAGTTGTTCATATAGATGCTGTGGCATTAAACTCGTTGAAGATTCAATGCGCATATAAGGACGGCCATCATACGTATAAGGAGCGTGGATGCCAGCAGTAACATCTAACACTATTACGAATTTGTTATCTTCTATGGGTACATAATCAATATTTATCTGCTGGTGTACGGGAGGCTCAATCTTTTTAATTTCTCGAGCAATTTCCTGACGAGTATTATCTGTCACATGTTGACCAATGACTTGGCCATTATTTTTAACTCCAATCAAGACTGTTCCGCCTTTGGCATTTAAAAATGCACAGACCGTTTCGCATGCGCCGCTAAGCTGACTAGTTGAAGTTTTCAATTCAAGAGAGGGAGACTCTCCTATTTTGGCCATATTGTTAACTTGTATAATATCCATCACACTTGCCTTCACACTAATTATCTATCCTGTAAACCTACACCTTTCATTCGACACTCTTACAAACAATCGAACCTCTGCCCACACCAGCAAGTTCTATGTGAAACACGGCGATACGCAAAATAGTAGAACCTGTATTGAAAAAAACCATCCCGTAACCCTACACCTTTCTACTCTTAGAATCGCATTAATTGAGGGACTATGCCTTTATTTTTCATAAAAATCATTCGCTTATAAAATTTTTTCCCCCTGGGGAAAATTATTTCCCTAGCATCAATCGATAAATCACAGCCGACCTAATTAATGCGCTTTGAACGCCTTCAAAAAGTGGATGCTTTTTTCTTATATCAATCGATGCCGTTTTAACAATCTCACTGGTAGCAGGATCAAGGTAAAAAGCTTCGACTTCTGTTAACTCAGCCTGATTGATATCAATGCCCTGCTCTGCTAGTTCCACAAAGTTAGATTGTTTGAAGAATAATTGGATGGCTTCTGCTAACCATTTGCTTTTGCCGCGGAGCCCATAGCCAGATTTTACCAAAGCATTCTGCATTTCAGATTTAAGGCGCTTCGGAAACCGAACTGTCACCTTTTTGGTTTTTTTTTCCTGCATGAAATTAAGCCTCTTCAGAGCTTAATTCGGTTTCCATCGTTTTAAATAATGCTTGGAAAGCTTTACTGATGGATTTGGCAGAAGACCAATCAATATTGTTGAATTTATGCTGATGCTTATTAAATCGCGCGTCAGAAAGCACAATATCCATCAGGTATTTGGCAATATTAGAATTGTTCACTTTTCCAAGACTAATAGCCTTTGAAACCATGGCCTTTTTACCAGCTACAGTTTTGTAATTCTCGAGAGAAGTTACTTCGCCTTTTGATGAACTGATCCAAGAAATGATCTGTTCTCTGGCGCCTTTATCCTTCATGGAAACCAGTTCTTGGACAATCTTTAAATTATTTAATTTGCCTGCCCTCACCAGATCAATGATCCGTTTGTCTGCTCGCAATAAGCAATAATATCGATAAGCGTGACTGCTAGAAATGCCAATCAAATCTTGAAGCATTTTTTCATTGATCTCGGCATTATGTGTTTTCTGGTAAGCTTCTGCCATAGCCATAAGATTGATATATTTTTCCCTGAGAGATAAATCCTGACGATTGATGTTCTCAACCCATTGCATATATCGTAGATTAAATTCATCTGGTTTCGGGTTAATACGCGCAGGTATCGATTTCTGACCCAATAAAATAGAAGCTAGGTAGCGTCGCTCACCGGAAATGATCCTATACTTCTGCCCTTCTTTATAAACCTCTATCGCATTCCTAACACCAACACGCTTTATAGATTCCGCAAGATCATTTAATGCTTCAAGGTCGGCTTGTTTTGTTTGGTAATTTGGATCGGATGTGTTTAAGCCATTTAACATTTCATTTCGATGAATAGATAATTTTCTTGGGTTTTCTGGATCAGGCTCAATAGCATCAATTGACATCATATCGTAATGTAATTGACCTTGATTGGTGGACGCTGATTGGATTGTATTACGAAGCCCACTCGCTAAATCTGGCGCAATAGTAAATCGTTTCTTAGACATTGGCATTCATCCTTTCATCAATTTCTTGGCATGCATATATTACTTCCTGTCTTGCAACATTCTTCTCTGGATACATAAAAATAGATGGTGGAGCTGCTCCATCCGCGTCCGCTTCAGCATAAATCAAACGACGACCAATTTTGGATTCTAAAACATAATCTGGCATTTCATTCTTTAGGCTGTCGTAATGATCTTTATGGATAATACCGCGGCGATCATATGAGTTTGGCAACACACCCAGTAGATTCAATGGGCGATTTTCGGGACGACGCAACGTTTCGGATTTCCAGAGGTGAATCATCCCATAAATACCTTCAATTGGTTGGGGCTCCATGATTGACGGTATCAGTAAATCAGTAGCAGCTCGAACAACACTGATGGTAACGGGGCCTTTTGATGGTGGCGTGTCAATGATGATCTTATCGTAGCTATTCTTGACATCATCCAATGTTAGAAACTTAGATAGTTGATCATACACTTTCTGGACAACTTCTTCGCGGATAACCGCTTCTGCTAAAAGCAGCTTGGAACTATGAGAAGGTGCAATTTCAAGAGTATCAATGTATGTTGTATACGGAAAAACCATTTCCCCAAAAAAAATACCTGCGATACTGCTTCTGCCATCCCAATCACGGTCTTCGGGTGAATTTGGATCATAAGTTGAATGGAGAGGAGGGATTCGGCCTTCCTGTTGATAGGGATCAATCTCCATTTTGAGATAGCGATTACTAAAATTAGCTTGAGGATCCATATCGAGAGCTAATACCCGCTCATTTTTTACAATCGAGTAGTATTCAGCAAGAATCCTGCTAGTTGTTGTTTTTCCAACGCCGCCTTTATTATTCACTACTGCAATAATGCTCATTGCAAATCTCCTTTAGTTCGCCTACAGTATACTAAGTATTACGAAGCTCTACAATATTATTTTTTAAATAGAAAAGCGCACCAGAGCGTTTAATTGTTTTAATAACGTTTAATTAGTTTATCTTTGTTAACTAATTGAATATTAATTAAAATAAGACTCAAAGGTGTAGGTTTGCAGGGCGGTGGGTGTAGCTTTACAGGATGAAAAGTGTAGAGTTACAGGAGGCTAGGTGTAGGTTTACGGGACGTATGGTAAATGGAAATAAGCAAAAAGCAGAAAGGAAAGGTTACGGAGAAAAACAACCCTGACATGGTTTTAAAATTGCTCAAATGCCGTTGAATTTTTCGCATAAACATGCTGTCCTTTCTTCAGCATACGATAAAGTTCAATTCCAGCAAGCGTTGCTTCTGATGAATGAAATGCTTTAAAACACA
>JAKBCU010000023.1 GCA_021807565.1 Pseudomonadota bacterium
ATCTACGGACAAAAATAACCCGAGTTGGGTGGCGTCATTCAGAAGCTTGTACAAATCCGAATGGGAAGTGGAACGACAAAAAAGAAGCCACGGTATTAGCCTATCAGTATTTAGAAGACATAAACACCTGCAATGAAGATGTGATCGAAGCAACTTTTCAAGCCGATTTAAAACACCTTGGAATGAATAAAGTGACTCTACACAAGACGATATATTGGGATTATTTTCCACATTTCAATAACGATGCTATATCAGCCGGTTATCCTTGGAAAATGTTTGAAAATCAAGGTATAAACCACAGTTGGTACATTGATTCATCTACCTGTTTTGAATCAATAAACGCCTTGATGAATTACAATCATAAATTAATGGATCATTGTTGAGAATGGCCCTGATGAACACACGAAAGATGAAAAAAATTTTGCTATTAGAATACCAAGAGAGTGAATGCCCACCTCGGCCGGAGTACGCTCGCCAACTGAAACAAATTAAACTCATTGAAGAAAGACTCACTAAAACGCATCAAAGCAGACAACAACCTATTTTGATCAAAGAGTTGGTAGCTTATCAAGTCCCGGGCGCACTATACGATAATGCAGGCGAATATCATCCCAAAAATAAGCAGAAACAATCTAGCCTTCTCAAAAAAAGAAAGAACGAACAGGAACCAACGTTGATTAACCGAATAACGGCATACCTGATGGAGTTAGTTCAATTTGCCACCAAGAAACATCTTGAAAACAATGGGGTGAATCATTCAAACGCAATACGTCAAGATAGGAAAAATCACATCACTCGGCTCCTTTTAAATGAAGATGCGCTATATCCTGATCAACAACGCGGGCCACTCACAGAGGCAGGATTTAGGTTGCTGATCACAAACATCCACAATATAGCTTGGAACGCACCAGAAAATTTGCATTTAGCATTCAGTTCTGTTCCTGTCTTAACAAATGGATTGATTAGAGATATCACTATACTGGTACAATGCGGGCCTAATCCTGTTATTTATCCCTACGCAAAATCGAGTTCGGTAGGCCCGAAGCAAGATGCTAATTATTACTTAAAGGGTGACTCAAAACCCACTTTGTATGCCAGACTACCTATTCAAGTGGTCGGAAGCAGAAGCGAAGTTGCTAAGACCACTCTGCCAGCGGCAACATTGACTTGGCCTGCTGAGTCACGAGTAAAAACAGACAATATGGATCCATCCGACACCGCGATCTTTTACCAAAATGTAATAAAATGCAAAACAGCGGGAGGCCAAGAATTTCTCGTTGGATCCGATATGTGTTTAGATCATTTTTTCGAAGTAGCAAAACGCCATTTAGAGGATCATTTTTTACAAGCCGCTAGCTTACTTCCAGAAAAAGTGTCTCATCTTATTTTGTCAAATCACATTTCTATCTTCTATCAAAAATTAATTAGCTTAGATGTCTCTCAAGCTGATCCGATTAATTCAAAGCATCATAAAAGCAGACCTTTCGTTGACTCAATTCGTAACGAAATCAAACTAAAAATCAATAGGAAAAGTAAGCATAGCGACAATAACACCTATGAACTTCCAACAGACTCATTTACCCTTAAACATCCTAAATTTGGACCGAAAACAACGATTGATGTCTATCCAGAGAGAGAATTATCAACGTATCCTGTTGATCTCAAGAAAAAGGTTCTCCGTCACAACACTTTTATGATCGGTTTAGATGCCCGTCACATCTATCGCGCGCAACATCCTGATGAGAGCGCCTTTATTGAAAAAGAAATAGATCAATACATAATGGAGCATTTCAAGGATGAACTAAAAGAAATAAATTCTTTTTTAGAAGAAAAACACAAAATTATTCCAGCACAGAACAATAGTCGGAAAGATCTTATTTCCTGTATTCACATGGCTCTTGACAGGATAAACGATCAAATTCATTTTGATGCTTATGATCCTGATGAATTGACCCAGTATGAAGATTCTGATCAACAGATGTCTATTGAAACACCGGAAACTAGCTTACTAAAAAAACAAATTCATTTTTTGTTAATGCTTTTAATGAATGAAGAAAGAATGACTCATTTGCCAGAACATAACCCACAAGACAATCGGTTTGATGATAATAAAGAAGAAGCAAAACATGAAACCATCACAGGCAACAATAAGACAGATGAGCAGATTGTTTTGTATCGAAAACAGCGCAACGATACTGTTGATCCTCGTATAGAACGACAAATTAATGCATTACTGATCCAGGAAGCTTGTGTAGCATTAGAGGCGGATACCAGGTTCTATCTCTACACGCTCGATTTGAAAAGCGAAGAAGATGCTTGTTTGGAAAACCGTCAAGCTATCATTTGTTTTTTTAATTCGCTTATCAGTGAATACAAAAAAAATACTGACAACACTACTGCAACTGAAGACAGTTTATTTGAAAGTGAAACATTCGAAAACAGAACATTATACGACTTGCTGACAAAAACAGTTTCTTTGTTAGAAGCAGAAGAAACACTCTCTCCTTCACCAACAAAAAAATATTCACGTTAGATTGATCATGAATGGAGTGTGGGTGATGCGGGTGCGGCTGCGGGTGATGCGGGTGATGCGGGTGATGCGGGTGATGCGGGTGATGCGGGTGATGCGGGTGATGCGGGTGATGCGGGTGATGCGGGTGATGCGGGTGATGCGGGTACGGGTGTGGTGTGGGTGCGCCTGTGGCTGTCGGGCAAGATCGCCTCTCATTCGTGAACACCTCCCCTAACACCTTGCTTGTTGAACAGCACCTCTTTGTCTCGCTCCCCATTCGTGGTGAGCGACTGCTGTTTTCGAATTCTGAATCCTTGACTGGTTTAAATGCTTCTATGATCCTATTAAAAATCACATCAGGAATCAAGACTAAACTGATGATTCCTTTTAAAAACCGGGTTGGTATAGATGATGGAGCAATCCGATCTTTCCCCCAAACTATGTTAGGCTTAACTAATAAATCAACTATCAATCCCGGAACATCAACCAGCAGACACGCTATGGTGGCTAGCGTAAAAATCCAATTTAAGGGATTGAACAGTCTGATTAGCTGAAATGAACCTTTATAATTTTCTTTAAACGCTGCTGTCAGCTTATGCCATAACATCCCTGGGACGCTTTCGTTTGGAAAGAACTGGTCTTTCTTCATTTGCTGTGCCTGCCAACAAAGTACTAACACATTCCCATTGATCTGCGCTTTAATCAACTGTTCGCACGTATTCAATTTACTGTTTTGGCTGCTCATCGTATGAAACACTCCTCTTCTACATTCAGTATAGACCAAAAAAGGAATGCGATAAGACGTCGATACGTATCGATGCGGCCTTGTTATATAACTTAATGATAAAAATGAAGAAGATAGAGGAGAACTGTTTGTAAGACGGTTTTGCCGACCTAGTTTTTTAGCGGGTTAATGCAATAACACGTTTGAAAACTACCCTTTCACTGAATGAAAAAGGGTAGTTTTCTCCCGTCACACCTAACCAAGGGTTAATTGATCTTGCACTTCTTTTAATGTTTTTTCATTCATTCTTTTGAAGCCTCTCACTTGTTTTAAATCTTCAAGTGACTTGAATTCCCCGTGTTTTTTTCGATAGGACACAATAGCTTTAGCCTTAGCAGCAGACACCCCTTTCACTTGCATGAGCTCTTTGGCCGTTGCTGTGTTGACATTCACCTTGCTGCCTTCAGCAGAACCGGATGGTGCCGTTTCGGTTGAAGATGACATCGATTGAGCTTCAGCCAACTGCATTGGCGCAACCGCTTCTATTGGAGCAGCTTGTTTGGCTCCTTCCGCACCCGGTTGAGCAACGCTTGCATGTTGATCTGCTGCAAAAACGACTGTTGCTAACCCCATAGCACCTACCGCCGCAATAAACGAACGATAAAAAGACATGTTAAACTCCTAATATACATTATTAATGATATAAAACTGAATTTGACTCATTACTTCCATTTCACTAAAGCATCATCGATAGATTACTTTCTCAAATTAACCATACAAAAGGGATGATTCAGAATAAGCTCAAAACGACGTTTTCTAATCTTTAAAAACGGATCAGAAGTACTTAAGCGAAACACTGGGAGATAATACCTCTGTCAATAGAGTCACAAAGTGTAGCTCTCAGCATGTTTGAAAACTAATTAAGTCAAGCAGATCTTACTCATTTAAAATAGAAAAATCCACAAGATTTATTCCTGCTAGACTAGAAATACATAAACATGCACTAGGTCGCCGTACTGCACGTCAATTTAATGTTCATTCTGTATTCCCATTGTCTCAGCATTTCTTTATCATAGGCAGTGCCATTTTTAATACGTTAGGGACATATAGACATGCTGCGCAAAGCCATTGCTTCATTTAGCTTAGTATCTTCATTGATCGTATTCACTCCTGTTACCATAGCAGCTAATCCGCCTGTGATGGCCATTCCTACCCAACCCCAAGCTTTTATTGTGACGCCGAGTGCGCCAACGATTAACGCGCATGGCTATGTATTAATGGATGCCAATAGCGGAAAAATCATCGCTGAAAAAAATGCGAATGAACGCATGGCCCCGGCCAGTTTAACCAAACTGATGACAATGTATGTCATCTCGGATGCCCTCAAAAATGGCACTATCCATCTAGACGATAAAGTAAGAATTAGCCAAAAAGCCTGGCAAACGGGCGGCTCTCGTATGTTTGTTAAAGTCAACGATGAAGTACCTGTTCGTGACTTACTTCAAGGTATTGTCGTCGCATCCGGTAATGATGCCAGTGTGGCGATGGCTGAATATCTTGCTGGAACAGAAGACGCTTTTGCAAGCTTAATGAATAATGCGGCTAAACAATTGGGCATGAATCACACCCATTTTGTCGATAGTAATGGCCTACCTAATCCAGACCATTATTCCACTCCTCTGGATTTGGCTTTATTGGCACAGGCCATTATTACGCGCTTTCCTGAAGATTATAAACTGTATTCTGAAAAATGGTTTACCTACAATCATATTCGTCAACCCAATCGAAATCGTTTGTTATGGCGTTTCGGATTTGCTGATGGCTTAAAGACAGGTCATACTGACGCCGCAGGTTATTGTCTGGTAGGTTCAGCCAAAAAAAATAGCACTCGCTACATCAGTGTTGTCATGGGGGCTCCGAGTGACAGCGTGCGTACTGAAGAGTCCATTCGACTTCTCACTTACGGATTTCGTTTCTTTGAAACCCATAAACTCTACGATAAAACCAATAGCCTTGCTTCGATACGGGTTTGGAAAGGTAAGGAAAAAATGCTTCGTGTAGGAGTGAATGACGACCTATATGTCACCATGCCTGCTGGGCAATATAAAAACATTCATGCCATCGTACAAATCGCTGAGCCCATCAAAGCACCTATTTTAAAGGGACAAGCATTAGGGACCTTACAAATCACACTGAATGGTCAAACACTTGCTTCGCAACCTTTGTTAGCGCTCGCCGATAACCCTAAAGGTGGTCTCTGGCGCAGCATGATTGATTCTATCAGCTTTAGCTTTAACAAATTATTTTCGAGAACACATGAAAAAATCAATAATGGCTAATGGTGAATCTAGCCTAGCTTCCATACGAGGGTATGACTCAATCGGCGAACATGTTGTGAATGCCCTTTTTAATGGTGCCACGCTATGAGTACGGACCGAGGTTTACTCACATTTCCTTGTGAGTTCATGATTAAAGTGGTTGGAATGAAATCCGATTCATTTGAAATTGAAGTCCTTTCGACTATTCGGCGATATGTATCTGAATTAAAAGAAGATTGTATTAGCACTCGCTTAAGCAAAGACGGCCATTATTTGTCTCTCAGCATCACCATTACAGCCACTAGCCAAAAGCAGCTGGATAGCCTATATAACGAGTTAACAGCAAACCCGCGTGTTATTATAGCATTATGATAGCGGATTCTATTGTGATTCGACTGCTCAACAAACAAGACTATTCTCCCTGTTTGCGCGCCATGCAGCAATTCGCGCAACAGCGTTCGGATAGGACACAAGATGAAATCTGGCTACTACAACATCCTCCTGTTTTTACTTTAGGTCAAAACGGTAAATCGGAGCATGTGCTTCATGCTGGCGATATTCCCGTTATCTTGGTTGATAGAGGCGGCCAGGTCACTTATCATGGACCGGGTCAACTCGTGGTTTATACTTTAATTGATTTGAAACGAAAAAAGCTGAATATCCGCGACATAGTCACCCTGTTGGAAAAGTCCGTCATTGAGCTCTTAGCGAGGTATGGAATTGAGGCAACTTCAAAACGTCAAGCACCTGGGGTATACATTGATGATAAGAAAATTTGCTCTATCGGTTTACGAATACGGCGTGGCACATCTTATCACGGACTGGCCTTAAATATTGATATGGATTTGTCACCTTTTAAGCAAATCAATCCCTGCGGATATCAAGGGTTGCAAATGACACAATTGGCAGCATTTGTCCCGAATATTTCTATGGAAGAAATCCAATTGCAGCTAATTCATTTTTTAATCCTGAATTTGCGATATACTGACTCATCAATAAAAGTGGGGTTACCTGATGGAAACGAAACCAACTATCTTAAATAAACAACGCGGTGCAGAAAAACTAGCACGCATACCCATCAAAATAGAAACGACCACAGAGGCACTTCGCAAACCGGATTGGATACGTATTCGCATCCCTGCTTCTCCCGCCATTGCCCAACTGAAATCGATTTTGCGTGAAAACACATTAGTAACGGTTTGTGAAGAAGCCTCTTGTCCTAACCTTCCTGAATGTTTTAGCCACGGGACAGCGACTTTTATGATTATGGGCGATCAATGCACGAGACGTTGTAGTTTCTGTGATGTCGCCCATGGACGGCCTGCTCCATTGGATAAAAATGAACCAATGCATCTTGCCAATACCATAGCCCGTATGCAATTACGTTATGTAGTCATTACTTCTGTCGATAGAGATGATTTGCGTGACGGCGGAGCCAGCCATTTTGTAGCTTGTTTAACTGCCATTCGTGAAAAAAACCCTACTATTCAAATTGAAACTCTAGTACCCGACTACCGAGGCCGTATGGAAATAGCCTTGGATGAAACAAGCCGTGCACTACCCGATGTGTTTAATCACAATATTGAAACCGTCCCACGTTTATATAAACAAGCACGGCCTGGCTCCGATTATTTGCATTCCTTAACATTATTAAGCGAATTCAAAAAACGCTTTAGTCACATCCCTACCAAATCAGGGCTGATGCTGGGTTTAGGTGAAACCGATGACGAAATCGAGCAAACCTTACTTGATTTACGCAAATACCAAGTGGATAGGCTAACATTGGGACAATACTTACAACCCAGCAAATTCCATATGCCAGTCGCACGATATGTTACCCCCGAGCAATTTAAAGAATTCGCTAAATTTGCAGAAAAAATAGGCTTTTCCAATGTAGCCAGCGGGCCTTTGGTCAGATCTTCTTACCATGCTGACAAACAAGCTGCAGGAGAACAAGTCTCTTAAAAAAATATCACTTGCATCTCAACTCGCGGTACAATATAAGATTGGGAATTTTGGCATACGTTGCTAGGAAACGCTATGTATTGGTTAGATAGACCATGGATTAAAAAAACGACCTATGATGTTTGAATCGATCAATCCTACATTACAATGGTTAAACACCCATCCACAAATTGCCGGGGTTGTTACTTTTTTTATTTCTGCGATTGAATCCATTGCCATCATTGGTACCATTATCCCAGGCAGTGTGATGATGACTGCCATTGGTACATTAGCCGGTGCTGGCGTCATTCCCTTCTGGTTTACCATTCTATGGGCTATTTTAGGTGCTATCGTTGGCGATGGCATTAGCTATTGGTTGGGTCACCATTTCAAAGATCGAATCCATGATCTATGGCCCTTCCGCCAATATCCTTATATTTTAGCCAGTGGCGAAGATTTTTTTCAACGCCATGGCGCCAAAAGCGTGTTTATTGGGCGTTTCGTAGGGCCCGTACGAGCACTTGTTCCCCTAGTCGCTGGCATGCTGGGAATGCAGCCTTGGCGTTTTACGCTAGCGAATGTGATCTCTGCCATTGGCTGGGCTCCAGCTTATATGCTACCTGGTCTTGTGCTGGGTGCCGCTTCACTTGAGCTGCCCCCCGATATGGCCGTGCATGTCATTTTAGTATTTTTATTAGTAATACTATTTGGTATGTTATGTTTATGGATAATACGCACTCTTTTCAATCTCATTCAACACCAAGTACATCATTTACTAACCAACCTATGGAAATACTTATCTCAGTCTAAACGGTTCAATTTTATTACCTATACATTGAAACATCATCATGCCAGAAAAACTTATGGGCAGTTGGCATTGGCTTTTTATTGTCTCATCATCAGTATGGCTTTCATCTATCTTGCCAGTTACGTATTTTTTAAAACCTCTCCCTTTATTGAAATAAACAGTATGGTATTCCATCTGTTCCGAAGCTTGAGAACACCTTTGGGTGATGACGTGATGATTGCCGTCGCATTCTTGGGGGATAAATACGTTTTACTGCCAATAATCGTTACGTTATTTGCTTGGCTTGCTTATAAAAAATATTGGCATACTGCATGGCATGTTCTTGCGCTTGGAGTTGTGACTGCGGGTGCCATTGTTACCCTGAAATACAGCATTCATTCACTAAGACCATGGGGCATTGTTCATGGCCCAGAAAGCTTTTCGTTTCCAAGTGGTCATACAACGTTGGTCGTTACGTTTTTCTTAGGGCTCGCTCTCCTCTTGACGGAACTATTTAAACTGAAACACAGCAAGTTCCTTGTTGCCTTAGCCGTCATTCTGATTTTGATTGTCAGTCTGTCTAGAGTATATTTAGGCGTACACTGGATCACTGACGTCATCGGTGGATGGTTATTAGGCGCAGTTATTTTAATGCTTATTACCATTTCATATAACCGTAAAGAAGAGAAACACATCAGTACAAACAATGCGTATGCCATTCTCATGGTTATTTTAGCTGCCTTCGCTATCACCTATAGTATTGCCATTTTCAGCCGATTTGAAAAATTGAAACAAGATGTAACGCCAGTGAGTTGGCCAACGTATACCATTTCACTTCATCATTGGTGGGAACAACAAGGCGATCATCTGCCTTTATTTCGCATCAATCGTTTTGGTTTTTCGGGTCCCCTCTTTAATGTACAATGGGTCGGTAGCCTAGAGCATATTAAATACACCCTTTTATCCAATGGCTGGAAAGAGCCTGCAAAAAATGATTGGGTGACGGTGTTACATCGAATTAGTGATATTGAAAGCACGCAACATTTACCGTTAGTCTCTCCACTTCACTTGGATAAGGATCCCGTATTAGTTCTCGTTAAACAAGTCGAAAAGAAAATCATTCTGATTCGATTTTGGCGTCCAGACATTATCTTAACTCACTCAATGTACCCATTATGGGTCGGATCGGTAGAACAAATTCCACGAACCTATAGTTGGTTATTCAGTCGAAGACAAAATGATTTCAGCTTGGCATCTTCTCTATTGTTTACTAGCCCCCCAAAGAGATATGATGTCAAACGAATTGAAGTGCATCTGCAAAAAAATTCTTCGCAACGGGTTTGCACTATCATACTCATCAAACCTGATCTTACTTATTTATCGTTTTAATAGTTGGAGTGTTAAACACATGGTTGACATCTTAATTCAACTCGTTCTTTTTACAACAAAATCCATCATTCTGGTCATATTAGGTCTACTCTTGTTGGTTGGCATTGTCGCTATTTTGACGCGCGGTAAAGAAAAAGTTCATGGCAAAATACGAATTAAGAATTTGAATAAACAATTTGATGAAACAAAGACCCTTTTATTAGAAGAAATTTTATCAAAAGATCATTTTAAGCAATTTTTAAAAGAACAAAAAACATTATTAAAAAATAAAATGAAACAGAACAAATTAAATACAGATAAGCGTATTTTTGTACTCACTTTTTTAGGCGATATTAAAGCATCAGCCGTTGCAGCGTTGCGCGAAGAAGTGACCGCCATTTTAAGTATAGCAACTCCGCACGATGAGGTTGTCGTGCGTGTAGAAAGCGCCGGTGGAATGGTTCATGCGTATGGTTTGGCTGCTGCGCAACTTCAACGTATTCGCCAACAATATATTCCCCTCACTGTCATAGTCGATAAAATAGCTGCTAGCGGCGGTTATTTAATGGCTTGCGTAGCCAACCAAATTTTGGCAGCCCCATTTGCTGTTATTGGCTCTATCGGTGTGGTTGTACAACTACCGAATTTTCATCGCTTGTTGAAAGAAAAACGTATTGATTTTGAGCAATTAACGGCTGGAAATTATAAACGTACTCTCAGTCTTTTTGGAGAAAATACGGAACGCGGTCGCGAAAAAATGCGTGAGGAAATTGAAGAGATTCACCAATCTTTTAAAAACTTGATTCAAGAATACCGCCAACAAATCGACATTCAAAAAGTAGCAACGGGTGAGTATTGGTTAGGGTCTCAAGCATTAGACTTAAAACTTGTCGACAGCTTAATAACCAGTGATGATTATCTGTTTTCTCAAGCGACTCAGTCACAAATTTATGAAGTTCATTTTCAAATCAAAAAATCACTTTTAGAAAGATTATCCACATCAGCGGCAAATGCGTTTGTTTATTTAACTGATTCGTCGTGGTTTAGTAGATCATCCTAAATTCAGCAGCTAAATAACGTATGAGACTCTGTTAACTACCAGGTCTTAATTCAGATACCACGGCATAAAATAGATTCAGTTCTTCTTGTTGTCTTTGAAGTGCCTTTCTAAGCGATTTCAACTGGTCCATCAGCTGAGCATTGTCGTTTTGACTGAGTATTTGTTTTTTTAAGTCAATGATTTTCTGTTGCAACTCCACAATGTGAGTTTGTACTTTCATTATCTTTAACGCAAAGGATAAGGTATTCTCGCGATGTTGCAACATTAACGATGAAAACTGTTCTGCAGCTTGATATACCGCTTCACAATCCAAGCTTGGAGGTTCCTGCTGAGATTGACACTGCTCTACCGCTTTTTCTAATAGCCTAGGGTGTTGTATGATGTCTTTGTTAGTAAGAGGCCTGTTGCATCCCGCTAATAGAGCGCACAGTACCAACAAAGTCATTTTAATGTGTACCATAATAACCATTTTAATTATGAATGAGGAGAGAATGGAATACCACTTTCAGTGAGCATATAAATAAACGGTAGCAAAATCAATGCAACCCCGATCACAAAAAGCATTATAACAGTACTAATAGGATGAGCAAGAGGGTTACTGCGATGTTCCAGATAGCGAATAAAAGAAGCCAGCAGACAAATAATCCCTATCACTAACGAGCCACCAGTTAAAAATTGCGACACAACCACCACCGCTGTCATCATATTCCCTGCAATATCACCTATGCCTACAACGGATTGCGAATCAGCAAGGACTATAACAGGCAGTGCCATCCCTATCCCTAATAGAAACACATCATAACCCAACATACTAAAACTTGCAGATAAGAATTTTAAAAAATATTTCATAATGATACACTAGTCAAAGTTGAACTTAATGCATTCTATCATATGTCTGACTTTAGATCTGCCTATTTTCGAGATCCCAAAATCAAAGACCCGATCTATGATTTGAGTCTTCCGTTTGCCGATTATATCTTACAATATCAAACGATCATTGATCGATCACGACTCGACTCAAACCCAAACCGCGAATTAGCCCTACAAGCTAACTTACCTTTTGAACTGAGACCCGACCCTGATACAGCAAAAAGAATAAAGTATGGCGCACTCTTGGTTCATGGTTTATTTGACTCCCCCTTTATTATGAGAGATGTGGGCGAACAATTAAAAAAACAAGGTATACTCGTTCGAGCAATCTTACTGCCCGGGCATGGCACCGTTCCTGGGGCACTTTTAAATAGTACGTATCAGCAATGGATGCAAGCTATCACCTATGGTGTTCATACCCTCAAACAAGAAGTGGATAAATTACTCTTAGTAGGTTTATCGACTGGCGGCGGTCTTTCCGTCTATCATGCGTTAATGAATGCCAATATTGAAGCCCTTATCTTGTTCTCTCCTGCATTTAAAATAAATTCGTTAATTGATTTTAGTGCTAATTGGCATCGATGTATTAGCTGGGCATGGGAAAAAGCTAAGTGGGGCTATATTGCACCAGAAGAAGCGGATTATGCCAAATACACTTCTTTTCCTTATAATTCGGTTTACCAAGTGTATCAATTAATACAAGCGATTAAAAAATTAAGCCAGACAAGAACGCTATCTTGCCCTGTTTTGATGGGCTTAACATGGGAAGATAAAATAGTCAAAGCTTCTACTGCAATCCATCAATTTAGACGTTGGCCAAATGAAAAAAATCGTTTAATTTTGTATAGCAAAGATCCAAAACGATACTTGGAAAAAAGAATCATCTCGCGCAATGCTATATATCCTGAAATGAACATCAGCAGTATAGCGCATGCTGCAATTCCCGTTTCGCCTACGAATTCGCATTATGGAATGCATGGCGATTGGCCGCTTGCAAGCCATATCGACCCAAGCCATTATCAATATGCCTCATTGGATAAAATAGATGAATTATTTTATAGTTACTTGTATCGAGTAGGATTAGTGCGACTACGACATCGCAGGCTTACCTTTAATCCCGATTTTGACTTTCTCGCAAGCCAAATCAATGAGTTTATTGCTTGCCTATAGAGATTGGAAGAGAGCAGGCGCTCTCATCACGAATTTGCTCTCATATGAGGTGCTTTTCCCTTCGAAACAAACGCATCCATCACCAACATGAATGCACCGACACAAATAGCACTGTCTGCAATATTAAACGCTGCAAAATGCCAATGACTCCAATGAAAATCAAGGAAATCAGTCACATAACCCTGTAATAAACGATCTATTAAATTACCCAATGCACCGCCTAATACCAATGCTAAAGCAATTCCCAGCCATTTTTGACTGGCATGAAGACGTGACAGCCAAATGAGGATGGCTACACTGACAAACAACGCGACACATCCAAAAAAAATCACCTGCCAACCCGACGCTGAATTTAAAAAACTAAATGCAGCCCCTGTGTTATGTGCCAGTGTCAAATTAAAAAATGACGTCACCGGCAACATCACATGCAACACTAATGTTTTTTGTACCCAAAATTTAGTCAGTCTATCGAGTACCACAATAATCAACGTAATCCACAGCCAACGTAATCCAGTTCGTGAGTAAACGTTATGCATAAAGACGTACCTCACCCTGACCTTCAACATTTTCTACACAACGATGACAAATCGTTGGATGCCCTGAATGTTTACCTACATCAGCACGTCGATGCCAACATCGCTCACATTTGGGATGCTTGGATGTGTGTACCGCCACAGCCAATCCTGTTAATTCAGTTTGCACTGCCTCTTCCGGCAGTGTGGCGCCAGCTAATTGCACCTCAGCATGCGACGTAATCAAAACAAATCGCAATTCATTTTGTAATAAATCCAATTGAGTTTTTAACTCTGCATTGCAATATAAAATCACTTCAGCTTCCAAAGGTGCACCTAGTTTGCCTGCACCACGCTGCACTTCCATTTCTTTGTTGACAGCATCCCGCACCAAGCGCAACCTGTCCCAATAGGCTTGATTCATCTGTCGATTACTGCCAACTGTCGGCAGGTTTTCATACCACGTATTCAAAAAAACCATGTCGTTACGATTTCCAGGAATATATTGCCAAATTTCTTCTGCTGTAAAGCTTAAAATAGGTGCTAACCACCTCGTGAGCGCTTCAATAATATGAAACATCGCCGTTTGGGCTGAACGTCTTGCTAGACTATCTGTTTGGGTAGTGTATTGCCTATCTTTAATAATATCTAAATAAAAACTACCCAGTTCTACCACACAAAAATAATGTATTTTTTGATAGATAAGATGAAATTGATAGGCATCATACGCTTTCACAATGTCTTCTTGTAATAAGCGCGTTTTTTCGATTGCCCAAACATCTAAAGCAAGCATGTGATCTGCGGGTACCAAGTGTTTTTCTGGAAAAAAACCCACTAAATTGGCTAGCAAAAATCGTGCTGTATTACGCAAACGACGATAGGTTTCAGAGGTGCGCGCTATAATTTCATCAGAGACATGTATTTCCGAGCGAAAATCAATGGATGCCACCCATAAACGCAGCACATCTGCGCCCAACGATTGAATCACTTTCTCAGGCGGCACACCATTGCCCAATGACTTTGACATCTTTTGACCGGCAATGTCGAGTACATACCCATGCGTTAATACCGCTTTATAAGGAGCTTGCTGATTCACTGCAATCGATGTCAATAAAGATGATTGAAACCAACCACGGTATTGATCAGAACCTTCCAAATACAAATCGGCAGGAAACCCAAGCGCGGGATTATGTTGAAGCACACAGTCATGCGTCACCCCTGAATCAAACCAAACATCTAATATATCGACACATTTCACATAATCTTCTGCCTCATTGCCTAATACCTCTTTCGGGTTTAACTCATACCAGGCATCCACACCCATTTGCTCTATTCGTTCAGCTACTTTTTCCATGAGTTCTACGGATCTGGGATGCGGTTCGCCGGTTTCTTTATGCAAAAATAAAGCAATGGGCACACCCCAGGTACGTTGACGGGAAATACACCAGTCCGGACGATTTTGAATCATGGAATGAATTCGTACTTGACCCCACTCCGGTATCCAATTGACTTGTTTGATCGCTGCTAACGCATCCGCACGTAATTGTTTTTTATCCATACTAATAAACCATTGCGGCGTCGTACGAAAAATGAGTGGAGTTTTATGACGCCAGCAATGGGGATAACTGTGCTTGAGTTTAGTGAAATGAAGCAATACCTGCTCGGTTTTTAATTTTTCAACAATCACTGAATTAGCCTTGTTGACATGCAACCCAGCCAATAATTCGGTCGTTCCAGTATAACAACCGTCATCACCCACTGGATTATCCAAAGGTAATCCATAGCGATGCCCAAGAAGAAAGTCATCTTGGCCATGAGCAGGTGCCGTATGAACAGCGCCGGTTCCAGACTCAATGGTAACATGCTCACCTAACACGATAGGTACTTCACGCTGATAAAACGGATGTTGTAAACGCACCTGTTCTAATGCCTTACCCGGGCTTTTTCCCAACACACGATACTCTGTTATACCATAACGTTGCATCACTTCAGCTAATAACGCATCAGCGACTAAAAAAGCATTTTCTTGATTCACCTCAACTAATGTATAGTCTACATCCGCATTGAGTGCGACAGCTTGATTGGCCGGCAATGTCCATGGCGTCGTTGTCCAAATGGGAACAAAAATTTTACCGTTAATGTGTATTTTTTCTTTAGCAAACCGCGCTAAAAAATTATCTTTATCAACGACATTAAACCCGACATCGATTGCATCGGATGTTTTATCCGCGTATTCCACTTCAGCTTCTGCTAACGCTGATCCGCAATCTAAACACCAATGCACGGGTTTAGATCCTTTTTGGATATGGCCGTTTTGCATGATTTTACTTAAGGCTCGAATGACATTTGCTTCAAAATGAAAATCCATTGTGTAATACGCATGTGACCAATCCGCCAAGAGGCCTAATCGCTTAAATGCATTACGTTGAATGTCAATTTGACTGGCGGCATATTGTCTACACGCATGGCGAAACTCCGATGCACTGATTTTTTGACCTGCTTTTCCTACTTTTTTTTCTACATTTAATTCAATTGGCAAACCATGACAATCCCAGCCTGGCACAAAAGGTGTATCAAAACCACTAAACGATTTTGATTTATTGACGATGTCTTTCAAAATACGATTGACAGCGTGCCCCATATGCGGATGACCATTGGCATAAGGAGGGCCATCATGCAAAATAAAACGCGGGCGGCATTTACCTTGTTCACGCATCTTGTCATATAAATTGTGTTCTTCCCATTTTTTTAAAATCAAAGGCTCACGTTGCGCTAAATTCGCTTTCATGGGGAATTCAGTTTTAGGTAAATTCAATGTCTCTTTGTAATCAGTCATTACATCTCTCCACGCATTTCAAAATAGTCACGTGCGTATTGCGCATCTTCTTCCATTTTTGCAATTAACAATGCCACATCTGAAAACCGCTCTTCATCACGGATTTTTTGGCAAAATTCGACGCTCACATGACGTCCATAAATCGTGTCATTAAAATCAAACAAGTGTACTTCTAAGCGTGCTTTTGTGCCACCTATAGTTGGCCTAGTACCCAAATTAGCGACCCCAGGTAATGCATGATCACCAAGGCCATGCATACGGACACTATAGACACCTTGTAATGGCGCCACCTGTCTATGTAACTGAATATTGGCGGTGGGAAAACCCATGGTACGACCGAGTTTATCGCCATGCACAACGCGCCCTGCTATTTGATAACGCCAACCCAATAACTCGGCCGCCAACGGTAAATTAGCTTCCGCTAACGCCTGTCTGATGCGAGTACTGCTAATACGTTGGTGGTTGGCAGTCGTCACTGCCGACACAGGCTCAACATAAAATCCTAAGCGAGCCCCAAGTTCTTGCAATAGAGTGACCGTTCCTTTACGTCCCTGTCCAAACTGAAAATCATCCCCAATAACAACCGCTTTGACATGCAGTGTTTCACATAATATCTGCTGAATAAATGCTTCGGCAGTTAAATTGGCAAATTCAGTGTTAAAGGGGACCATTAAGATACGGTCAATACCAAATCCTTTCAACAAGGTAAACTTCTCCCTCCAGCTAGTGAGCCTCGGAACAGGCTTGAAACTGGAAAAGAATTCAGTCGGATGGGGCTCAAACGTCATCAACATGGAAGAGGTATGCCATTTTTTGGCTAATTCCCTTGTTTTTAAAAGCAATTTTGCATGACCACGATGAACTCCATCAAAATTACCGATGGTTAATACGGAGCCCTGATCCTTTACTGTGATATTATATAATCCTCGAATAAGCCTGGTTGCCACTGAATCACCTTAAAAATAAATACTTTTTAATGACAAAATTCTTTTTTCTTGTCTATTATTTAAGAATAAGCATAGAATTATACGCATGGATGGGCATGCTTGTAAAAGTGTTACCAGAACCAAACATGATCATTAAGAGTGGAGACTTATGACGGGAGCACGAGAACAGCCATTAAAAGGAGCATTGTCTTCTACTACTAGTATCCTTATTGGATTCGCAAAGAGTGTTTTAAATTCAGATGTTAACCATCCTGCTCCATTTGCAGCAACTGCTAGAGCTACTATTTCTTATGCAAAAATTGGCGAGATGCAACGGCAACTTCAAACTGTTCCTAACCTAGAGAGGATGACGGGCACACTCCATACAGCATTAGACAGACTCAAATTGATCACTACACCAACAGCCAAACAAAGCTATGACACATCAAAGACGTTAACAGATCCTTTATTTGAGCAAGCCAAACAACATAGCGCTGAATTACAAAATTTCATCGTTCGCTTTAACGAGGTTTCCAGTACCGTACTCGCTCGCTTGAGAAATATCCTACAGGAATTAGAAAAATCAGCAGAGCCTGGTAACCAATTGGGAAGCCAACCTACCCAGAATCAATTTAAGGATGCGGAAACGCAAACCAACTCATCTAAAGCCAGCCTAGAAAAATTAATCCGTGAGCTTAAATCTATTGAAGTCAAGCTTATGACTGCCTACAACGCAATCTATCAGTTAATGCCACCGCTCCTGCAATCAGACCGAACGAACTTTCCGAATCAATCTCGTCTCTAAGAAATACTTAACCTGCTTGCTGCTGGGGAATCAATAGATCTCGCGTCCGTAGACCAGAAAGCCATAAACCTGCCGCATATATCACAACCGCTGACACTAATAACCCAAACAAATGAAGTGCTCGCCAAGACGGGGTTTGACTTACCCAGATTTGTATATCGCCAGCCGCTAACCATAACCAGATAGCCAAAATGGTATTTGAAAACACTAGCCGCCCACCAAAATAAACCCAACCGACTCTAGGGAGATAAATAGATCGCTGACACAAAAAATACAATAACAAGCCGCTATTTAACATGGCAGATAAGGAAGTCGCTAATGCAATACCTGCGTGCTTAAGTGGCCAAATTAAAACAGCGTTTAAGATCATATTTGACACCATCGCTAACATACCAATACGTACCGGTGTTCGCATATCTTGTTTTGCATAAAATCCAGCAGCGAGCACTTTAATCAACATGAATGGCGCGATTCCCAAAGCAAACATCGATAAACTTTGTCGTGCTTTCATCACTGAATAAGGGGTAAAATGCCCGTGCTGAAATAACGTACTGAGTAAGGGTCCCGAAATCACTGCAAATACAACACCCGCAGGCACACCAATGAGTAACACACAGCGCAGAGCCCAATCAATTGTTAAAGAAAATTCTTGCGTTGACTGATTTGCATGATGACGTGATAAGCTTGGCAAGATAACGGTCGAAATCGCTACACCAAACACACCCAGGGGAAACTCCATCAGTCGATCTGAATAATAAAGCCAAGAGACGCTCCCTACCATGAGAAAGGAAGCAAACACAGTATCAATCAGCAAATTAAGCTGCGATACTGAGACGCCAAACAAGGCAGGCGTCATTAACTTCAATACCTTTTTGACACCTTCATCTTGAAAATGTACCTTCGGTCTTAACACCAATTTTAATTGCATTAGAAAAGGCCATTGAAAAGCCAACTGAACAATACCGGCAATAAACACACCCCACGCCAAACCCACAATAGGACGTTTCATGTGAGGCGCTAACCAAAAAGCAGCCGCTATCATGCAGATATTGAGAAAAACAGGCGTAAATGCCGCTACCCAAAAACGACTATGGGTGTTTAAAATAGCACCCGCAAAAGCCGTTAATGAAATAAACATCAAATAGGGAAAGGTAATGCGTAACATCGTTACTGCCATATCAAAACGAGGGCCCTCTGCCTGAAATCCTGGTGCAAATAATGTAATGATGAGCGGCGCTAAAATAACACCTAACACAGTAATGCATAACAATACGACACCCAAGGTGCCTAAAATAGCATTAATGAAGCGTTGAATATCTTCATCTGATTGTTTTTGTTGATACTCGGATAAAACAGGGACAAATGCTTGCGAAAAAGATCCTTCTGCAAATAATCGCCTCATAAAATTAGGAATTTTAAAGGCCACAGAAAATGCGTCGAAAGCAGCACCCGCACCAAATAGTTGTGCTGTCACCATATCTCGAATGAAACCAAAGATACGGGAAACCATAGTCATGCTTGCAACAACGGAAGTGGATTTAAAGAGACTTCTACTCATATTCAATTACCCGGAAACCTGGGTTCTGATTTTATCATGTTATTGCATGAGTCGATATTATTTTTCAACCCTGCAAAACTCCTTGTGAATCATGTGATTATTCGTTAATATTCCAGCGCCATATTTGAGCTATACTAGTCAATGGGGGCGACCTGGCTTCGACGTGGGTTGCGAAGCTTGTGGTGCATGTCGAGGATGTAACTTACCTCGTAAAATACGTTACAAAACTTATAGTTGCCAATCAAAACCGCAACTTCGTTAACGCTGCAAACGACAGCCTTATGGCTGTTGATGAAGCAGTTGCTGCCTAGTAAGGTAGCATAACGACTTCTCACTGGCTGTGCTTGTACGGCCAGAGCCTATGAAAGTAGACTATGAGGAGTCATATTATACAAGCTCGCAGCAAAATCTGTCCGAGATTCGCTGTTAAATCCACTAGGACTCGCTGTTTATCCTCTTGCCGATCAGGTGATAAACCGTTAAAAACAAAGATCAGGCTATACATGTAGACCCATCAGTAGAGAGCTTGCGGACGCGGGTTCAATTCCCGCCGCCTCCACCAATTGAAAAGACCACGAAAGACAACAACAGACCGCGATAAACCTTGATAAATCAAAGGGTTGTAGCGGTTTTTTTTCGCCTATAGGTTGTCTTTCATTGGCTAAGATTGTCCCAAAAAGTGCCCGCAAACTGCCCGGAAATTCGATAAAACTGCCCGCTAACTGCCCGCAAAAAGGGTTCCTAAACAGGGAATACCATCCCAGATTTTGGCATTTGAATAAAATAACTCCTGTTTAAACCCACATAGGAGCAAGGCAATGACAGAGCATAAGAGACCACTTAGATTCTTGCGATTGAAGCAAGTTATAGCGCGCACAGGGCTATCACGTTCGTCGATCTATCTGATGGTAGGCGATGGCCGGTTTCCTAGGCAGATTCGCCTAAGCGGTAGCCGGAGCGTAGCTTGGGTTGAGTCGGAGGTAGAGGATTGGATGACAGCGCGGATTGAGGCAAGCCGCGATACAGACTAAAAGCAATGGGTCTGTTAAAAATTACAGACCCATTTAAATAAAAACACCCCAATGCATTGGTCAGATCTTCTATCTCAATACTAGAACCTACCGAAAATGAACCTTAAATTATATATGAAAAAATAATATACAACGAACCTAAACCCTCGCTACTCTCTTTTCCGTCTAGCTATATCTTGCTCAGCCCGTCTTTTTTCAAATCCAATATTGTTATCGACTCTTTTTAGTAAATTTTCAGCAAATTTCTTAATTTTTAAATTACTATCACCCAACCAAGTTTGAATTTGCTTTTTTTTGTCTTTATAAAATTCCGCAAGACCAAACTCACCACTAGTAGAGATAATATTGCTTTGACCTAGCATTATTGATTGTATTTCTTTTAAATATTTACTATTTCTCGGAAGGATTTCTACCATTTTTTTACACGTATCATACAGAAAAATTTCACCACTATAATTTCCTAAAATTGATATGACAAGCGGAAGATATAGCTTGAAATTATCCTGAAGAAGCATTTTCAATGTACTTTCAAGCGATTCATTAAAGTTGGAAAAAATCAATTTTATAAATTTCGCTCCCTTATGTTTAAAATCGTGTTTATTCTCTTGGTGCCAAATAATACTAGCATTAACAATCAAACTCGCGTGATTAGATAAGGGTTCTCGCAGCATATTGAAATTATATGGCAGGCGATCATAACGGCTTCTATCGGTTGGTGTATATATTAATCTTTTCCCAAAAAAGCTAATGAACGCGAATTCCGGATAAGCTCAATGCTATTTCTGTCATGCCAGCATGATTTTAGCTGGCATCCAGTGTCTTTATGAGTCTTATAAAATAGAGTTGTACAGATCATTCCAATATGGATTATTTT
>JAKBCU010000024.1 GCA_021807565.1 Pseudomonadota bacterium
ACTCTATTTTATAAGACTCATAAAGACACTGGATGCCAGCTAAAATCATGCTGGCATGACAGAAATAGCATTGAGCTTATCCGGAATTCGCGTTTAGAAGGTTTTCAAGACAGAGGTTTATGGGTTCACAATGAACCAGATCAACTCAGCAACCCGCCTGCGCGGGACAGATCTTCTTAGATAATACTGCCGAATTTAAGTTGAAATAAAGAGTTATCTGCTCACTAAATTCAAAAACTCACTTCTCGTTCGATTATCTGTCCGATAAGACCCCAGCATCACCGAAGTGGTCATCACTGAGTTTTGTTTTTCAACGCCGCGCATCATCATGCACAGATGATTCGCTTCGACGATAACCCCTACCCCTAGCGCACCGGTGACTGCTAATACTGTTTCTGCAATTTGTTTGGTCAGTTTTTCTTGAACTTGTAGACGTCGTGCAAACATATCCACAATGCGTGCAATTTTGGATAATCCGATAATTTTACCTTTTGGAATATAAGACACATGACATTTCCCAATAAAAGGCAGCAGATGATGTTCGCATAAAGAAAAGAGCTCAATATGCTTGACGATAATCATTTCATCATTATCTGTGTCGAACAAGGCATTATTGACTATCTGGGTGAGCGATTGTCGATAACCTTGTGTTAAAAACTGAAAAGCAGTCGCCGCGCGTTTAGGCGTATCTTTTAAGCTGTCACTGGTGATATCTTCACCCGTTGATTCAATGATCTTTTTATAATACGCTTCCATCATTTGTCTACCCAGGCGGCCAGCCGAGTTGACGGCCTCCAAGCAAATGGGCATGAATATGAAAAACGGTTTGTCCTGCCCCCGAGTTGCAGTTTATTACCAATCGATACCCCTCTTCGGCTATTTTTAATTCATCAGCCAGCTTGCTTGCCACGAGCACCAAGCTACCCATCAATTCTTTATCTTCTGGTTGCAGTGCATTCAGAGTGACTATATGTTTGATGGGCACAATCAACTTATGGTGAGGTGATTGTGGGTTAATGTCATCAAAAGCAACAAGTTGTGAATCACGATAACTGATATTAGCAGGTATCTGATTATGAATAATTTTACAGAATAAACAATCCATGCTTGGCTCCAAATCATTAGAGAGCATAGTGTACATGGCTTTAATCTAGTTTGCACATATAGTGCGACATTCAAGACTCTGAATGAGTTTAAAAAAAACTCCGCCGAAGCGGAGTTTTTTGTCAGACAGTGAAGCTGTTGGGTTACATCATGCCGCCCATACCGCCCATGCCGCCCATACCACCCATGCCGCCCATACCACCTGCAGCACCCATGCCTTCACTTTCTTCTTTTGGAAGTTCAGTGATCATGCATTCAGTGGTAATCATCATGCCAGAAACTGATGCAGCAAGTTGTAGTGCAGTACGAGTCACTTTAGTTGGGTCTAGGATACCCATTTCTAACATATCGCCATATTCGCCTGTCGCCGCATTAAAACCATAGTTGGTTTTGCCTTCTAAGATTTTGTTGACGATGACGGAGGCTTCATAACCCGCATTGGTTACGATCTGACGTAACGGAGCTTCTAATGCTCTACGGGTTAATTGGATGCCCATGTTTTGTGCTTCGTTTGCGCCTTTTAAGTTTTGCAAAGATTGCAATGCACGGATCAATGCAATACCACCACCAGGAACAACACCTTCTTCAACCGCTGCACGTGTTGCATGTAATGCATCTTCAACGCGTGCTTTTTTCTCTTTCATTTCGATTTCAGAGCCAGCACCCACTTTGATGACGGCAACACCGCCCGCTAATTTGGCAACGCGTTCTTGTAATTTTTCACGATCATAGTCAGAACTGGTTTCTTCAATGCGAGCACGGATCTGAGTAATGCGGGCTTGAATTTCAGCTTTGTCGCCAGCACCATCAATGATGGTCGTGTTGTCTTTGCTGATATGAATGCGTTTTGCGGAACCCAAGTCTTTTAAGGAAACGGATTCTAAGGTACGGCCAATTTCTTCAGAAATCACTTGTGCTTTGGTGAGGGTTGCAATGTCTTGCAACATTTCTTTACGACGATCGCCAAAACCAGGCGCTTTCACGGCGCATACTTTCACAATGCCGCGCATATGATTAACAACCAAAGTGGCCAATGCTTCGCCTTCAACGTCTTCAGCTAAGATCAATAAAGAACGACTGGATTTTGCAACCGCTTCCAATACGGGGAGTAAGTCGCGAATAGAGGAAATCTTTTTATCAACGATTAAGATAAATGGATTTTCTAAATCAGCAGTCATATTTTGTTGATTGGTGATGAAGTAAGGGGATAGATAACCGCGGTCAAACTGCATACCTTCAACGACATCTAACTCATTTTCGAGACCTGAGCCTTCTTCAACTGTGATGACGCCTTCTTTACCTACTTTTGCCATTGCATCGGCAATAATACGGCCAATGGGTTCATCAGAGTTAGCTGAAATAGTGCCGACTTGAGCAATTGCCTTGTCGTCTTTGCATGGCGCGGACAATTTTTTCAATGCTTCCACTGCTGTTGCAACGGCTTTATCAATACCGCGTTTCAAATCCATAGGATTGAAACCAGCCACTACCGCCTTCATACCCTCAGCTAAAATTTGTTGTGCCAATACGGTCGCGGTGGTGGTGCCATCACCTGCCTCATCAGAGGTTTGTGAGGCGACTTCTTTCACCATTTGTGCGCCCATATTTTTGAATTTATCTTTAAATTCAACTTCTTTAGCAACCGACACACCATCTTTTGTAATCGTTGGAGCACCGAAGGATTTATCGATGACCACATTGCGTCCGCGTGGACCCATTGTGACTTTTACGGCGTTGGTTAATTCATTGACGCCAGCAATCATTAATTGGCGGGCATCATCTGCAAATCTAATATCTTTAGCAGTCATGGTTTTATTACCTCATTGTTCATATTAAGTGGAAATCGTTATTCAATTACAGCCATAATATCTTCTTCACGCATCACTAAATATTCTTTGCCATTCAATTTGACATTAGTGCCGGCGTATTTGCCGAAAAGAATTTTGTCGCCCTTTTTCACCTGTAGAGGCATCATTTTACCTTCTACGTTATATTTGCCTGTGCCAACGCACTCGACAGTGCCTTGAGCGGGTTTTTCTTGTGTTGCGCTGTCCGGGATGACAATGCCGCCAGGTGTTTTAGTTTCAGCTTCAGAAGGTGAAACGACAACGCGGTCGTATAAGGGACGAATCGTATTTTGGGATGACATACTGGGTTCTCCTTTTTCATTTAAAACAATACACTTTTAATAATATGCTTTTATCAAAGCAACTCTCCCCAAGGGATAATCTCTATTATGGAGGCGATATTAGCACTCTCAAGTCTAGGAGTGCTAACTATATCGATAATTTATATGAAGTCAAGCGGTTATCTCATTGAGATCAAAAAATGCACAAATCGAGGCGTCAGCACGTTGAATTGCCGAATTTAAACCAAAATCATAGTAGAATACGAAAAAATCGGAAGCAGGAACCGCAATGCCTATTCACATCACTCGTATTGTACTGACTATCATCCTCTTATTGGGTTGTTGTGCTCATGCAGAGGTCCATCCGTTGGCCCCTGATAAGGCGTTTGATTTTTCTACTGGATTTAATCAGCAAGGTCAGCTTATTGCACAATGGAAAATTGCCCCTGGGTATTATCTTTATAAAAATAAAATTCATCTGGGAAGAAGCGCGGATCAATTGGATGACCCTAGCATTGTATTACCGGCGGGTGAAGCACAAACGGATGAGATTAATGGGTCTTATCAGGTGTACAAAGACATCGTGCAAGTTGTTATTCCAGGCATCAAAAAAGATCAGGCGGTTCATTTGTGGGTGGGATATCAGGGGTGTTCAAAAGACGGTTTTTGTTATGCACCCATTAGAAAAACCGTTGCTATTCCCGAGGTCGATCAAGGGAGACCTAAGGCGGTGACTCGCTTCATCGAACCTGCTCATGAATCTATGAATCGAGATTGGGTAACACGGGCTTTTGATGGGCATCATCCTATCGTGATTGTGTTATTCAGTTTTATCGGTATGGGCCTGTTACTGGCTTTCACACCTTGTGTATTGCCCATGGTGCCTATTTTATCCGGTATTATTGTAGGACATGGAAAAAAAAACAGCGGGAACAACTCTTTTTTTCTGTCGTTAGCTTACGTGCTAGGCGTGGCCTTGACCTATGCTGTGATTGGTATGGTAATCGCATCCCTTGGGAGAGGGATTCAAGCCGATTTACAAAAACCCAGTGTCATTATTCTAGTAAGCGGTTTATTTGTCTTATTAGCATTGTCCTTATTCGGACTTTACGAGTTGCAATTACCCGCCCGATGGCAACGCTTTTTAGTGGGGCTCAGTAATAAACAACAAGGGGGTCATTATTTCGGTGTCTTTATCATGGGGTGTTTGTCAACGCTTATTGTTTCTCCGTGTGTTAGCGCACCGTTAGTGGGGGTGCTCGCTTATATTGGTCAAACAGGTGATGTGGTATTGGGCGGTTTGGCATTGCTCGCGCTGGGAATAGGGATGGGGATCCCGCTTTTGTTGCTGGGTTTATCCGCGCATACGTTACTACCCAAAGCAGGTCCTTGGATGCGAGCGATCGAACAATTCTTTGGTGTCATCATGCTGGGTATTGCTATCTGGATGTTATCTCGAATGATTCCTGGCCCAGTGACCCTATTTTTATGGGCAATGCTTTTGATGGGTGTCGCTGTTTTTATGGGGCTATATATTAGAGTGACGCACCCCTTATTAAAAGGGTTGGCTTTTATTGCCTTTTTTTATGGTGCCATTTTAGTTGTTGGCGCTATGTTCGGTAATACGGATCCTTTTCATCCATTAGATCGCGTGGGTCGATTTTCAAGATCGCCAGTACCATCAGTGTATTTTATTCAGATTCGCAATCTAGAAGAATTACAACAACAACTAGCGATGGCAAAACAAGAAAAGAAAAGGGTGATGCTGGATTTTTATGCCGATTGGTGCACTGCCTGTCGAGTCATGGATTCTCATCTTTTCACAGAGAGTGATGTAAGACAAGCGCTAGCCAAATGGCGAGTATTGCGTATCGATGTCACGTTAAATTCCGTAGCAGATCGTAATGTGTTGCAACGGTTTCAAGTGATAGGACCACCAACGATTTTATTTTTTGATCTAGACAGCCAAGAGTTGACAAAACAACGTATTGTTGGTGAAGTGAGTACGGCACAGTTTTTGAAAAAATTAAAGGAAGTGACGCGTGCAAATAAAACAAGAATATGAGACACCCCATTTAACAACAGCATTAACTGGACCGCTGTATTTATTAGAAAAACAACTGCTGAATAAGCAGCAAGAAATTGAACAATGGTTCCAAAAGCAGTGGAGGCTCAGCCCGGCACCTGTTTATGGCTCAGTGGATTTACGCAACTCAGGATTTAAATTAGCGCCAGTGGATATGAATTTATTTCCTGCAGGATTTAACAATTTAAACCCTGCATTTTTTCCATTGTCAAGCGAAGCGGCAAAGCTGGCTATCCATTCTATTGTGCCTTCTGCAAAAAAAATACTGATCATTCCAGAAAATCATACCCGAAATATATTTTATTGGGAAAACATTAACACCTTACTTCGGATTTTAGAAAAAGCGGGTTTTGCTACGGCGTTGGGTTCATTGTCATCTGATGATAGTGTGCAAACGGAAATCCCTTTAAAAGAAGGACTATTGACCATGCAATCTTTGTCACGAGAAGCTGACAACATAAAAGTGGGTGACTTTATTGCAGATGCGATTTTATTAAATAATGATTTGTCCGAAGGTATTCCAGCTATCCTAAAAGGATTATCACAACCTTTACTACCTCCCGCAGAACTCGGTTGGGGGCATCGATTAAAATCAAAGCATTTTCAACATTATGCCAATATTACAGAAGCATTTGCTGAGTTAATAGAGATAGATTCTTGGTTTATTGCACCGTTATTCAGGCAATGCGGTGAAATTGATTTTATGCGTCGAGAGGGCGAAGATTGTTTAGTTGAACATATTCAACAATTGTTAGTAGAGATCAAAAAAAAATACCAAGAAAATGCTATTTCATATAAACCATTTGTCATCGTCAAAGCGGATGCGGGGACTTACGGAATGGCTGTGATGACCGTACGCAGTGCAGAAGAAGCTATGTCATTTAATCGTAAACAACGTACCCGCATGTCAAAATCAAAAGGGGGACAACCCGTACAGCGCGTCATTATTCAAGAAGGCATTTATACTTATGAAACATGGGGTCCTAATCAGGCAGTCGCTGAGCCGGTTGTGTATTTGTGGGGAGAGCGAGTGGTCGGCGGTTTTTATCGAGTACATAAAGATCGTGGAGTGGATGAAAACTTGAATGCACCGGGTATGCATTTTGAACCGTTGGCATTCGTTAAAAGTTGTCATTTACCCAAACAGTATTCAGAACAAGATGAGCGTCAAAATCGTTTTTATGCTTATGGTGTGATTGCCAGGTTGAGCATGTTAGCTGCCGCACGTGAATTATTGGAGCAAGCACAATGACAGTAAAACTGGGTGTGATTATGGATCCGATTAACGCTATCCATTATAAAAAAGACAGTACAATGGCAATGTTATGGGAAGCACAAAAACGTGGCTGGCTTATCTATTATATGGAACAAAAAGATGTCTTCATGAAAAATGGTGACGTGTACGCGAATGTTAGAGTATTACAAGTTTATAAAGACCCAGATTCTTGGTATGAATTCAAAAATCAAGAGTGCATTGCGCTCGAAAAATTGAATGTGATTTTGATGCGCAAAGATCCACCGGTTGACCTCGAATATATTTATACAACCTATTTATTAGAGTTCGTCGAACATAGAGGAGTGTTGGTAGTTAATAAACCTCAAAGTTTGCGTGATGCCAATGAAAAACTATTTACTACCTGGTTTTCAACTTGTTGCCCTTTGACACTTGTGACTTCCAATATTCAGTTGTTACGAGATTTTTTAACTGAGCAACAAGATATCATTTGTAAACCACTTAATGCAATGGGCGGTGCATCCATATTCCGCTTGCAATTTCCAGATGAAAATGCATCTGTCGTATTTGAAATGTTAACTCACTATGGAAAATCTGCAATTGTTGCACAACGTTATATTGCAGAGGTAAAACACGGCGACAAACGAATTTTATTGATCAATGGAGAACCTATTCCATACGCGTTAGCGCGTATTCCGGCACCTGGCGAACTACGCGGTAATTTAGCAGCAGGCGGTCATGGAATTGCGCAGCCTTTAACAGGCCAAGATCATAAAATTTGTCAACAGGTGGGGCCTGTGCTGCGTCAAAAAGGATTGTTTTTTGTTGGGCTTGATGTGATAGGTGATTTTCTAACGGAAATTAATGTGACTAGCCCTACCTGCATTCGTGAATTAGATGAGCAGTGTGAGCTCAATATCGCGGAGACATTCATGAATTTTATTGAACATTCATTAAGACTTTCTTAAGCAAGACTCAGTAGTATAAAAATAGCCGTTAATCACAAGGGTATTATCAAACAAAGTTGCTTAGGGAGGGGTGCTTATGGAAAATAGAAAACAAGTACCAATGTTATATCCTGATCAAGAACAGGATCAAACTAAACTGGATCAATTAAAAACTAGGATTGAGCAATTAACAGAGCAAAAGCTGTTGTTTTGCGACTTGTATTCGATAGAAAAAAAGCTAGACGAAGCGCCTGAAGAAAAAATAAAAACGCAAGAACTACTGATTGGAGATCTTTTTACATGCCTAGAAAACACGATCATAAAAATTGGGGAATCTCAGTTAGAGTATGAAAGATTAAAAAACAGGATAGACACTAAAAAAGAACAGATTGAACATTTGAAAAAATGGCTGAATTGTTTTTGGATGACGGCGACAGGTAATCAGCTCGTTCCTTCCATTGAGCAGGGTTCTTTAGCTAGTTTGCAGACGCTTGTCAGTGCGGATTTTTATTATAAACTTCCCAACCCATCTGTAGTCTCCGTATATCACAAATTAAAAGGAAACGAGGATTTAGCCAAAGAACTAGGCCCTATCACAGAGTATCTCGAATTAAAAAGCGGTCTAGTCTTTTATTATCTTGTGATCAATGAAAAACTGTTAAGAGAAGTCCATGATCCAGAGGAGACTAATAGTCTCATTATAACCATTGACACCATGATCAATACAAATAATATTGCATCACAATTATATAGCGTTCGTTTACAGAAACAAACAGAAAATAAAGCGGACGAGGATTATAAGGATATTGAAAGACAGTATGCCGAGTTTTTTGAGCCATTAAAAGATGTAGCGAGGAAAGTGGAGAATTTTTCATCTCAAATAACAAAATTTAATGAACAGTTAGCGTTATTCAGCAATGATCAAATTCAATCCGAATTTGATTATCTAAAGAAAATAAAAGAAGGTGTATTAAAAAGCTTGGTATTAAAAGAAAAATTAAAAGAATTTTCTGATAAAAGAAAAAAATATGAAGAAGACTATGGACAACCGAAACGATATGAAGTGATGTCAAAAAGAGTCGGTAATGAAAGTTTTGATGTTTTTAAAAAAATACTGAATGCATCCATTGAGCAGCTTAATCGTCTTCTTCACATGGACTGTCATTTTGATACAACACAATCAAAATCTATTGTTGAGTGTGCAAAAAAGTATGAAAATTTTATCGAATTGTGCTTTAATAAACTTAGTCAGATTATTCATGAAACGCAAGAGAAGCGAGAAAATGAAAGATTAGCTAATGAACAGAGAATAAAAGAACAACAAGAAAAAGAAAGAATTGCCAAAGAACAAGAAGCCCTATCTTCGCAGCAAGAAGAGCAAAAATCCATATCTGAACATAGAGGTCATTCGCCAATAAAAATTCAAGGATTAGATGAATTAAAAAATCTGATAAATGAGTTAAAGAATCAGGCGGAAAGTTTAAAAACACAGTATAGGCTAGCCTCTGTCACGGCACAGCAGTTAGGTGATTATTTATCTGCACAATGCATCGAATTAGAAAAAAATCCTTCTCAGATAAATACATTTAGAAAAAACTGTGGTGAACAGATTGATAAATCAAAAGGGTTTTTAGAAATTCATTCAGGATTGCAGAGTATTTTGGCAAAAATAGCTAATGTGATTTCAGTGATTTTTATCGTTGGGATAGCTCAATATTGCAAAACTGGACATGGTTTTTTTAATGAAACAAAAACACTGATTAATGTAACGCCCGTAAAAGACAAGGTTGAAAACGTGACCTGTCTTCATAAACAATAAGGAAACGATATGCCATTTACGTATGAAATGATTGCTAAGAATGAAACAGTGACTGGAAAATTTATTATTGATCGTCAAAATGTTATTTTTTTATTTCACCCGACAAGTGATCATGAAAAAGGTTATTCGCCACTGCAATTAAGAGACTTGCTTGCTGAGTATTTTGGACAATTTCCTATTACGAGGATGGAGGGCAAGAACTGTGGTTTGATAGAAGGAATTACATCACCGAATGATCCGAGTCATGCTATTTTGAACCATGTGAGTCACTATGATAAAGATACATGCCATTATCATATTCGTTATAATAGGCCTATTGATTTTGCCGTCATCAAAACTATCTTTGCCAATATCGCTGAGTATGCGGCTTGTTTTCCTGAGCTTGACAAGTTGATGAGTGTAACCAATCGCTCCAATATTCTTGTGACAGCAAAAGCGTATTTTGATGAGATGCAATTCAATTCTGAGGCGAAAAAAATAGAGATGCAATATCGTGTTGGAAAAGAATTAGAACTTAACACATTACAATGTATGCGGAATGCTTTTCCAAGGCCTAAACAGAAGACAACTTTTTTTCATAGGGTTTTGCAAGCAAACCAATCGGTTGAGCGTGAGCAAACAGAACCTACAAAAATCAGTTTGACAACGGGTATGAGCCGTGAGTGATCTTGTTACGGCATTTTATTCAAATTCCACAATTGATAAATACTATCCAACTGGCGCTGCAAAGCACCGCGGTTTTTTTCGACAACCGCAAATGCATGGTCACCTGTGCGCTGGCGATAGGAGGCATCTTCAAAGAATTGAATAACAGTGGCTGCTAATTGTTCGACGGTCGTTACAATAATCATCCCGTTTGCTTTTACCATTCGTTCGCTGATTTCAGCGAAATTAAATAGCACTGGGCCAGTGATCACGGGTTTATGCAGCACGGCGGGTTCAAGCATGTTATGACCGCCAATATTTTCAAAACTACCACCGACAAAAGCGACATCGCTACAGGCATAAAGCAACATCAGTTCTCCCATGGTATCTCCTAAATACACAGCGGTATCCGGGTTGCATGGAAAATGGCTGCTGCGCCGAATGAGGCTCAATGAATGCTTTTCAACGAGCGATGCAACAGCATCAAATCGTTCGGGATGGCGCGGCACCAGGATGAGCAAGGCATTAGCCACTTTTTTTCTGATTTCAAGATGTGCCGCTAGTATGCGCTCTTCTTCGCCGGAGTGTGTGCTGGCCGCAATCCAAATGGGTCTATG
Organism: Pseudomonadota bacterium; assembly: GCA_021807565.1. Taxonomy (GTDB): domain Bacteria; phylum Pseudomonadota; class Gammaproteobacteria; order DSM-16500; family DSM-16500; genus JAKBCU01. The sequence goes on from JAKBCU010000024.1 coordinate 10,581, forward strand.
CGGATCAAGTTGTTCGCGCAGGCTAATGCTTTTTGCAGCTAAGTCGCTGGGGACCGCCATATCAAATTTTAGGCTGCCTGTGATATGCACTTTTTTAGGCTCTATGCCGAGCTCAATAAAGCGATTGGCATCTTTTTCAGTTTGCGCGGCTACTAAATTGAGCGCATGAAGCATAGCGCGTGTCACAGGGCGAATCAGGCGATAACCGCGAGCAGATTTTTCAGAGAGTCGTGCGTTAATCAGGGCAATCGGAATGTTTTTATCTTGGCAAGCGGCGAATAGATTAGGCCATAATTCCGTTTCCATAATGATTAACATGAATGGATTGATTCGAGTTAAAAATCGATGAACTGCATCCGGTGTGTCGTAAGGAATATAAGTATTGAAGACGGTTTTACCAAAAGCGGCTCTAACACGTTCGGAGCCAGTGATGGTCATATTCGTGACTAGCAGCGGAACTTCTGGATACTTTTTTTGAATGGCTTTAATCAATGGAATAGCAGCCAGTGTTTCTCCAACAGACACGGCATGTATCCAGATACAGTGATGCAAGCCAGCGGGTGAAAACCCTAACCGCTCGGACCATCGTTGTCTATAAGCCGGATTATATCTTGATCGCCATAAGAGTCTTAAAAAAAACCAAGGTAAGCAAAGGTATAGCAAAAAACTATAGAAATAACGCAAGAAAACACCTTTTCATCATGATTAAAAACGTTGAGTTGGGATACGAATTCTAATGGAAACTGGCATCAATTATAGTATGATTTGAACATATGTAAAGCGAGAGCATAGTATGCACAATGAGATTATTGCACCCTCCTTATTATCGGCCGACTTTGCCCGATTAGGTGAAGAAGCAGCAAATGTATTAGACGCGGGTGCGGATGTGCTGCATTTGGATGTCATGGATAACCATTATGTCCCAAATCTTACTGTAGGTCCTTTGGTGTGTCAGGCATTGCGAAATTATGGCATTACAGCACCGATTGATGTGCACTTGATGACAAGTCCAGTGGATCAACTCATTATTGATTTTGCTAAAGCGGGCGCGAGTTCTATCAGTTTTCATCCTGACGCTTCCACCCATGTAGATCGTAGTTTGCAATTAATCCGTCACCAAGGTTGTCAAGCCGGATTAGCCATTAATCCTGCTACGTCATTAGATTGTTTGACCTATGTGATGGATAGGTTGGACAGGATACTCATGATGTCGGTCAACCCTGGGTTTGGCGGGCAGCAATTTATTCCAGCGATGTTAGATAAAATTAAACAAGCTCGGGCCTTGATTAAGACGAGCGGGAGACGCATTCGTTTGGCTGTTGATGGAGGCATTACAATCAATAATATTGGCGAAGTGGCAAAAGCGGGGGCCGATTTTTTTGTGGCAGGTTCCGCTATTTTTATACACCCTGATTATGCAAAAACCATTGAAGCGATGCGAAAACAATTAGCCGAGGTTGTATAGTATGAACAAACCCCATCCGACAGCAGGGCTTCGTCATGTTGCCTTGTTTGTGACACAGTTTGCTGAATGTGAATATTTTTATACGCACTTAGTGGGGATGCAAATAGAATGGCGCCCCGATGCGGATAATCTTTATTTGACCAGCGGTCATGATAATTTAGCACTTCATCGTGCGCCAAAAGGCTTTGTAACAGATAAACAACAAACACTGGATCATATAGGATTTTTTTTGTACGAAAAGACTGATGTTGATGATTGGCATACCTATTTAATCGAAAATAATGTGGTGATCAAGGCCGCTCCTAAAGAGCATAGAGATGGGACGCGCAGTTTCTATTGTGCCGATCCGGATGGCAATACCGTCCAGTTCATTTACCACCCTCAGGCAAAAAAAATGTAAAAAATGATCAAAAATAATCCTATCTTTTTTGATTGGTATAATTAATCACCCAACCTCTTTCCCGTTCGGGGGTATAATGTCCATGTAGTCATTTAAACTTTCTCTTAGGAGGTTTTGTATGAAACCTGAAAATTTTGGTAAGACAGATTACAATAAAAATAGGTCCACAACACAGCAACCAGGGATGAAAAACCCACAACCACATTCTAACAAAAACAATTGGGCGACCGGTGGTCAGAATAAAGATAAGTTTGATAAGGTTCCAAAAGATCGCCAAGATAAATAAGCAACAAGAAACTGTTGTTTAGCCCAATCGCCTCGGTGTGATTGGGTTTTTTTTTGCCAAGAAAAAGTACCTATTTTTTCTTGTCATCGGGTTCATCTTTAAGCCAAGAATGCGGCATGCCTGACGGTCTTGGAGCGGTATTAAAAGGAGTGGGACTAAATGATTGCGTGCTGCTGCGCCCTTGGCCTTGGTTGCTGTCAGTCGGTTCCGTGGCGGTGGATAAATGCGCTTGAGAATAGACCTCTACCAAATCGGTTCCCTCATAGAGAGCATAGTCAGGATTATCTTTTCTACGTTGATCTTCTGCTAGCTTTACTTCAATTAAAAGAATGGCGTCTTCTTTAGTACCGCATTGGGCGATCAGTTTTTCTGGGCCTCGGCCATATTTCTGCGCTACTTTATATAACAACATCATAATCAAATTTATCCAAGTTGAGTTAAGAGGCGCTATTCTATCGGATTTGCTTTCCTTGAGGCAATTATCTTTAGCTGAAATTGTACGCGTGACATCCTAAACGGATAGAATAGGGTAAAGCTCAATGGACACAAAATTAGAGATCATACGTCTCAAGGGATCCGGCGTGATTCCTGATATCGCTGACTTAGCTCAATTGCGAATTGACATTTTTAATATGTGGTCACACCGGTGTCGGACGCGAGTAATACTTTATCAGCACGTCTTCTTGCAAATAATCCATTGGCTACGACGCCGGCAATATTATTCAATTTTTCTTCCAACACGGTGGGCTCGAGTACTGTTAACTGATACACATCAAGAATCACATTGCCATTGTCTGTCACATAGCCTTGGCGATAAATAGGGTCACCCCCTAATGTAACCAATTGTCTTGCCACATAACTGCGTGCCATCGGAATCACTTCAATGGCAATGGGAAAAGAACCGAGCAAATCCACTCGCTTGGATTGGTCAGCAATACAAATAAATTGTTTAGCTGCCGAAGCAATGATTTTCTCACGCGTCAGAGCTCCTCCTCCGCCTTTGATCAGTTGCTTAGCAGCGTTCACTTCATCGGCACCATCCACATAAAGGGGTAACTCAGATACGGTATTTAAATCATAAACGGGAATGCCCAGTTGTTTTAATTTTTTTTCAGTTTCAACAGAACTTGCGACGGTGCCTTCAATTTTACCCTTGAGCGAAGCAAGACCTTCAATAAAATAATGGACGGTGGAACCTGTCCCCACACCAAGCGTCATGCCCGGTTCAATATAGTCTAATGCAGCTAAGGCAGCCATTTTTTTTAATGGTTCTTTATCCATTTCACCTTCTCCAAATAGGTTTGCCAGTGATGGGCTTGATGTTTGCCAAGTTCATAAAGGGTGTCCCAGCTATAGATACCCGTACGATGCCCATCGCTAAATAACAATGTCACCGCATAATGCCCCACGGGCTCAATGGACAAGATGGTCACGTTTTCTTTGCCAAGCACTAGCTGTGGGTTTCCCTGTCCGCGAACTTCGGCAGAAGGTGAAAATACTCTGAGATATTCGCAGGGCAAGCAAAATCGTTCGCCCGAGTCAAATTCAATTTCTAGCGTTTTAGAAATTTTGTGTAGTGTAATTTGAGTGGGTGTTGGCGATGTTGTCATAAAATATAACGACTCAAATCTTCATCTTCAATGAGATGTTGTAAATGTTTATCAACATAGGCCGCATTGATTGGAATCGTTTTCCCTGCATAATCCGTTGCTTCAAATGAAATTTCTTCGAGCAAACGTTCCATTACGGTATGCAAACGACGTGCACCAATATTTTCAGTATGTTCATTGACATACCAAGCGACTTCAGCAATGCGTTTTACACCGCTGCTTTCAAAAATAACATCCACCTCCTCAGTTTTTAATAGTGCAATATATTGCTCTGTTAGTGAAGCTGTCGGTTCTGTTAAAATACGCACAAAATCATCCGTACTTAATGCGCGAAGCTCAACACGAATTGGTAATCGACCTTGTAATTCTGGAATTAAATCGGAAGGTTTTGCAAAATGAAACGCACCTGAGGCAATAAATAAAATGTGATCGGTTCGTACCATGCCATATTTTGTTGAGACAGTAGAGCCTTCAATTAAGGGTAATAAATCTCGCTGAACACCTTCTCGTGATACGTCGGCACCCGAGTGTTCGAAACGCTTAGCGATTTTGTCTACTTCGTCTAAGAACACAATACCATTTTGTTCGACACTTTCTAGGGCACGCGCTTTGAGTTCTTCGTCATCAATTAATTTAGCGGCTTCTTCTTCACGTAAAATTTTGCGAGCATCCTTGATTTTAAATTTACGCATTTTTTTACGATCAGAAGATAAATTCTGAAACATATTTTGCAATTGATTGGTCATTTCTTCCATGCCGGGGGGCGCCATGATTTCAACCCCTATCGGTGAAGCAGAAACTTCAATTTCAATTTCTTTTTCGTCCAATTCGCCTGCTTTTAATTTTTTCTTAAAAAGCTGTCTTGCTGCGCCAGGATCCGTTTGATTTTGATCTTGTGGTTCACCCGCAAATGAGCGAACGGAGGGTAATAAGACATCTAAAATCCGTTCTTCAGCGGCTTCTTCGGCAAGAGGACGAACTTTAGTCAGCTCTTTCTCGCGCATCATTTTAACGGCCATGTCAGCCAAGTCTCGGATAATCGATTCTACATCACGGCCAACATAGCCTACTTCGGTAAATTTTGTTGCCTCAATTTTGATAAATGGGGCATTTGCCAATTTGGCCAATCGTCTTGCAATTTCAGTTTTTCCAACGCCGGTGGGCCCTATCATTAAAATATTTTTTGGCATGATTTCATCACGCAGCGCTTTAGGTAGTCGCATACGACGCCAGCGATTACGCAATGCAATCGCAACAGCACGTTTTGCTTCTGCTTGACCAATAATATAGTGATCTAATTCACTTACAATTTCTTTGGGAGTCATGTGAGACATAGTATTCTTACTCTTTTAAAAATAAAGCGACTATTCGTTTGTTAATGTTTCAATCGTAAATATATTGTTGGTATAGATACAAATATCGGCAGCAATGGATAATGATTTTTCGACAACAGAACGCGCATCCAGTTCAGTGTTTTCAATGAGCGCCTGTGCGGCGGCTTTTGCATAGGCACCGCCCGAGCCAATGGCAATTAAGTGATGTTCCGGTTCAATGACATCGCCATTACCCGTAATAATCAGCGAGCTTTTAATATCTGCCACGGCTAACAGGGCTTCGAGTCGGCGCAACATTCTATCGGTACGCCAGTCTTTTGCCAATTCAACCGCTGCCCGGATTAAATTTCCCTGATGCGTTTCTAACTTAGCTTCAAAACGTTCAAATAAGGTGAATGCATCGGCTGTGCCTCCAGCAAAACCGGCAAGTACCTTGCCATTGTAAAGGCGGCGCACTTTGCGAGCATTGGACTTCATGACAGTATGCCCATGAGTGACCTGACCGTCCCCACCAATCACAACAGAGTTTTTACGTCGAACGGATAAAATCGTAGTACCGCGATATTGCTCCAAGGGCTTTCTCCTCACTGGTTAGATTCTCTAATATGGGGGCAGTTGTGTGCATTTACAATGCTGTTATCGGTAAAATCTCACTCACTATACCTTTTTTTTGAAAATGGTGTTGAGCCATTTTGGCGTCATTTAGATTGGTATACTCACCTTGTTGTAGTACATAGAAGACTTGATTTCCCATCGTTTGTTTAATGAGAGCGGCGTCAATTCCAGCAAGCAACAGAGAAATACGCAACGCATTCGCACTGACTTCTTGTTGAAATCGACCGAATTGCAATCGATATTGTATGGTGCTTGACATCGCGGCGGATGTTTTCTCAGCATGATGAGACGGCTTAAGTGGCATGGGTTGTGTTCTTGTTTCTGATACTCTCTGTCGTGGCTCTAAAAGGGGTAAGGGTGATGATGTGTTATCGAATTTTATTACAGAATCATTGGATAATTCGCGATAAAATTCAAAATGGATATCAGGCGGTTGATTGACTGGAGATAACGGCTTGGCGATGGGTTTTACCGACGGTGAGGAAGAAAAAAGAGAGGTTATCTCCTTGACCCAAGGTGAATGGAATGGTTTGCTGAAAAAATCAGGACTGGCTCGATGGAGCCGGGCTAAGCATACGAGTAGCGTTACCATGATCACGACAGACAGAATCACCCATGTTTCTAGAAAATGCCTTTTTTTGCGAGGTGGTTTTTCGGGTGCTGGAATGTACTTAACATAGTCTTTTCGCATGGTTACATACTTTCAGGGGTAGATACACCAATTAATGTTAATCCATTTGCAAGCACCTGGCGAGTGGCTGAGATCAATGCCAAGCGGGCACAACGCAGATGGAGGTCGTCAACTAAAAACGGATGTGAATTATAGTATGAGTGAAAATCATTTGCTAATTCACGTAAGTAATTAGTCAAAATAGGCGGTTCATGTTGCAAGGCCGCATCTTTGATGATATCACGATATCGTCCCAATATACTCAGCATTTGCGCTTCGTGCGGCTCAGTTAATAAGGCAAGATGAGCGAGCCCTTGAGAAGCATCATAGGTCAGATTCTTTTCGGCGAGTTGACGAAAAACGCTGCAAATTCGTGCATGGGCATATTGAATATAAAAGACGGGATTGTCATTGGTATGCGATTTAGCCAGGTCTAAATCAAAATCGATGCGTTGCTCGGCTCGACGCATCACATAAAAGAAACGCGCGGCATCATTACCCACTTCTTCGCGTAATTCCCGTAACGTGACAAAAGAACCACTGCGCGTTGACATGGATACCGGCTGACCGCCACGGTAGAGCATGACGAATTGCAGCAAGTGACAGCACAATTTATTAGCATGAATGCCGCACGCTTGTAACCCAGCGTTGAGACGCGGAATGTAACCATGATGATCGGAGCCAAATATGTCAATTGCTGTATCAAAATCACGAGTTAATTTACGAACGTGATAGGCTAAATCATTGACAAAATACGTTGCAGCACCATTGGCGCGCAGTAACACACGATCTTTATCATCGCCAAATTGAGTCGAGTTGAACCACAAAGCACCTTCTTTTTCATAGGTGAAGTGTTTCTCTTTTAATATTTGAATGGTGCGAGCAACGGCATCGGTTTTAACGAAAGCACGTTCGGAAAACCATTCATCGAAGGTAACACCAAATTCTGCTAAGTCGTCGCGAATATCGTTTAACACGCTCGTTAGACTGGCATCAAAAATAGTGTCATACTGCGCCTCACTTAGCAACGTCTTGGCTTTTGCAATGACCGCATCAATATAGCGTTCTTTATCGCCGCCTTCGGGTTCATCTGGTGGTAACTCGGTTGAAATGAAGGTAGCTGGAACAACCAGTGTATTGCCCTGTTCTCTCACCAGTGAGTGCGCCATTGCTACCACATAATCACCTTGATAAGCATTCGTTGGAAACGGAAAGGACTCGCCGCACAGGGTTAAATATCGGATCCAAACGCTCACCGCGAGAATATCCATTTGTCGACCCGCATCATTGATATAATATTCGCGGTGCACTTGGCAGCCTATGGCTGACAATAAGTTGCAAACCACTGCACCAAAAGCCGCATGACGACCATGACCCACATGTAAGGGCCCGGTTGGATTGGATGACACGAACTCCACTAAAATACGTTGATGCTTGCCGATGTCGGTATGACCGTAGCGCTCACCTTCTGATAAGATATCGTTCACGTTGCGATGCAATACATTCGAGGCTAAGAAAAAATTAATAAAGCCAGGACCTGCTATTTCTACTTTTTTGATTTGAGTCGATGCGGGTAACGCTTTCACGATCATCTCAGCGATGTCATGCGGTTTCTGACGCGCAGGTTTTGCCAGGACTAAGGCCACATTAGTTGCAAAATCGCCATGCGCCTTGTCTTTGGTGGAATCAATTTGGATACGAGGTAATGCAACAGTCAATTGGCCCTGTTGTTGCAAGGTATGAATAGCGCTTGTGATAAATTGTTCAATGATGTGTTTGCTCATGATGCGGCTTCTTTATCTGACGTAAATCGCTATTATCGCTTCTCTTTGTTAACTTGCAAGAACCTCTATCCTTTTTAATCCTATCAAGCGGTTCAAAAAAGCTTTTTTGAACTATACTTTAGATGACGTTCGTGATCATAGTATTTTTAATAAAACTATAATAATCAATAGATTATAACTTCGATAGGAGGGGATATGTCTGCCATTCGGCGCGCATTGGATCAATTGGCTGCAGTAGGCAAGCGTGAGGTTAATCTGCTTGAATCCAAGCAAGCGGTCAGTGGCGCTTTTAATCAAACTACATTTGCTACGATCGGTGATGCGAAAGTCGCTATCTCTCAGAGTAAAAATTCCACTCCACAAATCAATGTACAAAGGGCTAATGCAGTTCAAGCATTACTCCGGCAAAAAGAAGTTGATACGCGTTTTTTACAAACGTTTATTTCTTATCAAACGGACGGTACGAAGCTATCGTTGTTGGCCTCTGGTGGTTCATTGCAAACCCTTATCGACAGCTCTACTGTTTCGCGTGAACAAATTAAAACGATTTTTGGGCAAGTGGTATTGGGTGTCTTGGCATTGCACGAAAAAGCATTAGCACATAGAGATATTCATCCATCCAATATACTGATTTTTCCCATTAAACAAAACGATTTTTATGTGCAACTGGCAGATTTAGATACGGTGATAGAGCTGTACCCAAAGGATGGAACGGTTTGCGATAAGCGCTCTTTCACACTGGGTGGTGCAAGCCTACCTTCACCTGAGCTATTAGCATTGATTGATATAGAACGTCACCAATGGAAAACGGCTGCAATGTCTATTTACCCTACATTGGATCTCAAAGCAGTCGATTGTTTTGCTTTAGGCGTGGTATTAGATAAATTAATCG
>JAKBCU010000025.1 GCA_021807565.1 Pseudomonadota bacterium
CACTTATTGCTTGGTCTGCTTTTTAAAGAACTGCGTAACACTTCTCTTCGTTACGCCTAACACACTCTCGCGTGCGTCAGAGAGGCGCATTCTACAGCCTTCAACAAAACTGTCAACACCTTTTTTGAAGATTTTTTTAAAATTTTTCATGAAGGTTACTTATTAGACAATGTCACCTTGGCAAAGCGTCTTTTTCCGACTTGTAATACAAATGTCTCCCCCGCTTTGATCATTACATGCTGATCCTGCACTCTCTCACCATCAAACCGTACCGCACCCTGTTTTATCATGCGTATCGCCTCCGATGTACTTTCTGTTAAACCCGCCATTTTGATAATAGAGGCCATGGGTAAGCCCTCTTTCGTAGGAGACTCCAACCTAATCTCCTTTAAATCATCAGGTACTGCCCCCTGTTGAAATTGTGCTGTAAAATTTTCATAGGCTTGTTTTGCCATAGCCGCGCTGTGAAAACGTTCTACGATTTCTTCCGCCAGCTTGAACTTGATATCCCGTGGATTGACGCCCTGTTGAACTTGATCTTTAAACGCTTTGATTTCATCCAGTGATCTCAAACTAATTAATTCATAGTAAATCCACATCGTTTCATCTGAGATAGACATGACCTTCCCAAAAATGTCATTGGGTGATTCATCAATCGCTATATAGTTGCCGAGCGATTTAGACATTTTCTTGATCCCATCTAATCCGGGCAATAAGGGTAACGTGATAACGATTTGCGGTTGCTGCCCAAAATGCTTTTGTAGTTCACGTCCCATTAATAAGTTAAATTTTTGGTCTGTGCCGCCTAACTCAATATCTGCACGCATCGCCACAGAATCATACCCCTGTAATAAAGGATATAAAAATTCATGGATAGCAATAGGTTGGCTGTTTTTATACCGTTTATGAAAATCGTCTCGTTCTAACATGCGCGCTACCGTATGTGTCGCAGCTAATTTCACCAAATCGACTGCAGACAGCGCATCCATCCACTCTGAATTAAACATAATGTGTGTTTTATCAGGATCTAAGATTTTAAACACTTGTTTACGATACGTTTCAGCATTGGCATTGACTTGCTCGCGTGTTAATGGCGGTCTTGTTTCATTTTTGCCGGATGGATCGCCTATCATGCCAGTAAAATCACCGATTAAAAACAGGATATCAAAACCCAATTGTTGCAATTGACGCATTTTATTGAGCAGTACTGTGTGACCTAAATGTAAATCCGGTGCAGTTGGGTCAAATCCGGCTTTAACGCGCAATGGCTTACCTGTACTTAACCGTTTTATTAATTCTTCTTCTAATAAAATTTCTTCGGTGCCACGGCGTACTACTTCTAATATCTGTTTGATAGAGCCCATACTTTACTCCCCCCGCAAAAACTGCAATTATGGCACAACCTACACCATAGGAAACAGCCATGTCTGAACTGTATATTGGTTTAATGTCAGGGACTAGCTTAGATGGGATTGATGCTGCTCTCGTAGATCTGAGTCAGTTGCGGCCGACGCTTTTAGCAAGCTATTATCAACCCTTCAGCCTGTCTTTACGACAATCGATACTGGATCTTTCTCATCCTGGTCTTGATGAAATAAATCGCTTGGGAGAGTTGGATGTTTTGCTAGGAAAGCAATTTGCCGTTGCGGCTAATCAGTTACTGTTAGCGCATTCAGACAAAATAATTCGTGCCATTGGTTCTCACGGCCAAACCATTCGACATCATCCTGAGCGACATTTCACATTACAAATTGGTGACCCCAATTGCATTGCCGCCGAAACAGGGATTACCACCGTTGCTGATTTTCGTCGCCGCGATGTAGCCTTAGGTGGTCAAGGTGCTCCTTTAGTGCCTGCCTTTCATGCGGCGATATTTCGAAGTCCCGACCAAAATAGAGTGATAATCAATATCGGCGGGATTGCGAATATCACGATTTTGCCCGCAGATCCTGCTCTACCTGTTATTGGTTTTGATACGGGGCCTGGAAATACTTTGCTAGATGCTTGGGCTACAGCCCAGTTAGGGCAATCTTATGATGATAAGGGCGGGTGGGCCCGCAGCGGAAAAATTCATTCTGATTTATTGGCACATTTATTACGTGATCCTTTTTTTAAACGTAAAGCACCTAAAAGCACAGGACGTGAATATTTTCACTTAGAATGGTTAAATCGGCATTTGTCGCTTGCAGTTGCATCAGAAGATATACAATCAACGTTAGTTGAGTTAACCGCGCAAACGATGATAGATGCCATTCTGCCTTATTTCTCAAGCGCAGAAGTATTCATTTGCGGCGGTGGTGTACATAATTTTTTTTTGATGGAACGGTTAAAAATCCTAGCGCCTCAGTGGTCCATTCAATCGACTGCCGCGTTAGGAGTCAACCCAGACTGGATTGAAGCCATGGCATTTGCTTGGCTTGCCAAACAAACCCTTGGGCATTTGTCTGGTAATCTAACGACCGTGACTGGTGCTACCAAACCCGCTATTTTAGGTGGGGTGTATTATGCTTAAACATGCCCATAGTCTTGCTGCTTACCTAACCACCGTTTGATCAATAGTGGAATGCTGTCAGGGTATTCTTGTTGTAATTGGTCTGCCATGTGTTCTACCTGTGGAAGTAACTCACTGTCTCTCAATAAATCTGCCATACGCAAAGCAACCTCGCCCGTTTGTCTCGTTCCCAACACCTCGCCCGGGCCTCTTAATTCTAAATCACGCTGTGCGATGTGAAAACCATCGGTTGTTTCGCGCATTACCGCTAATCTTTCTTTCGCAAAATAGGATAAAGGCGCTTGATACATCAAGACACAATGACTTGCTACCGCACCACGTCCCACTCGGCCTCGCAATTGGTGCAATTGTGCCAAACCTAAACGTTCGGCATTTTCAATCACCATCAAACTAGCATTCGGTACATCCACCCCGACTTCAATGACTGTAGTTGCCACTAATAGATGAATGTCTGCACGTTTAAAAGCGGCCATCACCTCTTCTTTTTCTGCATTTTTCATTTTCCCATGCAGTAAACCAATTTTTATGTTAGGCAAAAAAGCCGTTAACTCTTTTGCTGTATTTTCCGCTGCTTTGCATTGCAATACATCCGATTCTTCAATTAAAGTACATACCCAATAGGCTTGCCTGCCAGAAGCTGCTGCTATACGTATCCGCTCCAAAACTTCATCACGTCTTGTGTTGGCAATGACACGGGTTGTAATCGGTGTTCTACCGGGTGGCAATTCATCGATCACAGAATAATCTAAATCAGCATATACACTCATCGCCAACGTTCTTGGAATAGGCGTTGCTGTCATAATAAGTTGATGAGGGTAGCAATGGTTATAGGTGCCTTTTTCACGTAATTGCGCACGTTGTTGAACGCCAAAACGATGCTGTTCATCGACCACGACTAATGCTAACTTAGCAAATTGAACGTTTTTTTGAAAAAGCGCATGTGTGCCCACCACAACGTGCGCTTGATGTTCAACAAGCCTTTTCAAGGCTTCACGTTTGGCTGCTGTTTTCATCTGCCCTGATAATAGTACGACTTGGATCTGCAATGGTGTCAACCAATGGGTAAATACATGAAAATGTTGTTCAGCTAATAACTCCGTGGGTGCTAGTACAGCCGCTTGATAACCACTTTCGATGGCTTGCAAAATAGCTAATGCTGCCACAGCCGTTTTACCCGATCCCACATCTCCTTGCACTAACCGCAACATCGGATGGGGTTCATTTAAGTCATGTCGCACTTCTTCTGCCACTTTTTTTTGCGCACGAGTCAATTCAAAAGGTAATTGGCGAAGAAAATCAAATGACAAAATACCCTGATTTTTTAGTGAAAAAGCACGTTGTGTTTGAAACGATTTTTTTAACTGTAACAAACTCAATCGATGTGCCAATAATTCTTCAAATGCTAATCGTTTCTGGAAGTCATGTTGTCCTTGCATTAATTTTTCAACTGACACCGTGGCGGGTGGTCTATGCACAAACTGAATCGCTTCTTGCAATGTCGGAAAAGCAATTGTTTTCAATAGCGATGATGGCAATAGTTCCTTTAATACGCCGCCATTGGTTACTAATTGTAATGCTTGTTTAGTGAGCTTACGTAACATGGTTTGAGTAATGCCATCCGTAGCAGGATAAATCGGCGTTAATGAATCTTCTTCCTGCACACTGATATTAACGGTTCCAATGTGATATTCAGGATGTACCATTTCCAAACCACGCGTACCCAATCGCACTTCACCAAAACATGTCAAGACGGTCCCAGGCTGTAATGTGTGGCATTGCGATGCAGTCATATGAAAAAACCGTAAATACAAATGCCCCGTCGCGTCTTTTATCCGAATCATCGCTCGAGTACGTCCCACCTTAGGCTGGGTCACATCGTCAATTTCACCTTGCACAACCACAGGATCGCCTGGCATAAGCTGCCGCATGGGACGAATCTCAGTGCGATTTTGATAACGTAATGGCAAATGGAATAACACATCTTGCACGCAATGAATACCCAAACGGAGAAGCCGCTCTGACAGTTTTTTCACGACGCCTGTCAATTGATGGCAAGGGAGTAGACTTAGGTCAAGGAGTTGGCGCTCAGTTTTCAATGGCGAGGACCCTTACAATAGTTTTGGTTGATATTCTATATCGCACAACCCACTCCATTCAATAACGCTTGAGCCTAAATTCGGCAGTGAAAACCGTCATGCAGTAGACCTTTGCAGTCGGTTTTAACTGCTGAATTTAGGTTGAGGGCTATTTCAATTTCATGCATGATCTTAAGCAACGTTTCGTTATATTGGAAAAAACACATGCGATCGCCTTTAGCACTCAGCTTCTTCGCTTTTGTCATTATCTATTTGTTATTTAATACGCCTATCGCTTTTTTGTTTCTCACAGGTAAACCGTACCATAATAATACTACACTTCTTTATTTATTTTTTTTTATGGGGTATAGCTTTTTACTGTTTTTTGCATTGCCTGCGTTAGTGAACCGATGTATTTATAAAGAAAAAATAATTCCGCTTGGATTAAACATACCTGAAAACAAAACAAGCGCTGTTCTGCTCATCTTGCTAGCTGAGTTAATGTTAATTCCAGCCATTTTGATACTCGCCAAACAATCGGCCTTCAAACACTATTATTCCATGGCCGGTGTGAGTCAGGGAAAATTGGCACTCATGCTGCTTGTTGTATTTCCTTTCTATTATTTTTGTGAAGAATTTTTTTTCCGAGGTTTTCTGTTAGTGACATTATGGCGTAAAGTCAGATGGCATAGTTTTTGGATTGTCGACATTCTATTTGTGTTCGCGCATTTCTTTAAGCCTTTTATGGAAATCGTGCTTGCCTTTCCCGCTGGTATCATTTTTGCTTTTCTGGCATTACGTACTCGATCTATTTACCCCTCCATGATAGTTCATTATTCCATGGGTATCGCGATGATTCTATCCCAACGTTGAATTTAAGTTTCACAGATAGATAGGTTATTGATGCGAAGAGTAATTGACAAGAAAAATCTAAGACAGTAGAGTGCGTTACTGCCCTGCCGAGGTGGTGAAACTGGTAGACACGCAAGTTTCAGGTACTTGTGGGGGAAACCCTGTGGAGGTTCGAGTCCTCTCCTCGGCACTATTCTAATCAATCAATTTAGCCAGCAAAGGAAATTCTGTGTAGGGTTGTTGATAGTAATGCGATCCCATGTGACCTTCTCCAAAGGCAATAATGAGCGTCCCACCCATGGCTTCTGCCATGATTCGACCCTGGGTGTCATTGCACCCCCATGGATCATTTTCTGAATTGATCGCAATAAAATCTTGGACACGGTGTTGAATCGTTTTCCAATCATAAGGATCTCTTAGCAACGGCTTAAAAGGTTCAAGGTACCCGGTCGGCTGAACAAAACCAGCGACTAAAATCGCCTGCTTGATTTGGATTGGGATTTTTTCTAATACAGCAAGCGTCAAAGGACAACCTGCAGAATGCGCTATCATAACGGTTTCTGACGTATAGGTTCCATTTTCCAACATAAAAGGAAGTTGATCGGCTAAATTAGGCCGTTCATGATTGGGCAATTGCGGTGACCATACATCAAACCCACGCTGTTGCAATACGTTTCTAATATAGGGCAGCCAAAAACTATCGGGTGAATTCCCTGTTCCGTGCAGTAAGATTGCATTTTTCATTGCCTCTCCTCATATAGTAGATAACATGACTTATTGCAATGGATGCCGCAAAATGATTGTTTCACTCCGATCAGGCCCAGTCGAAATAATATCAATCGGGATACCCGCTAATTTTTCGATAGCCAGCACATAGCTTTGTGCGTTTTTTGGCAATTTTTTAAATGCGTTGATACCGAGTGTAGATTCTTTCCATCCAGCAAATGTTTGATAAACCGGCTTGCAGGTTGCAAACTCAGTACTATCCATTGGCATATGATCTATGACAACACCTTGTAATTGATAACCCACACAGACATTGATTGTTTCCAACCCATCTAACACGTCTAATTTAGTCACGCCTAATCCAGAAAAACCATTTAATTGGATCGCATAACGCAATGCGACCATATCCAACCAACCACAACGTCTCGGCCTTCCCGTGACAGAACCAAATTCATGGCCGCGCTCCGCTAAACGTTTACCCATTTCATCCTGCAATTCAGTAGGAAACGGACCACTGCCGACACGGGTTGAATAAGCCTTCATAATGCCTAAAATAGAATGAAATTGAGTGGGACCCACGCCCGTACCGACACTGGCAGCACCCGCTATCGTATTGGACGAAGTGACATAGGGATAGGTACCATGATCATTATCTAGCAAGGTACCTTGTGCACCCTCAAATATCATATTTTTACCCTGTCGACGGTATTCTGTTAACAATCGAGGGACATCGGCTTGCATCGCTTTCAATTGAGGTGCCAATGCCAACGTTTGATCGGCAATTTGATTCAATTCCATTGGCTCTTGATGATAATATTGTTTCAAAATGAAATTGTGATACTCGAGCGTTTCTTCAAGTCTCGATCGAAAATAGGTTTCATGAAATAAATCACCTAGACGCAAGGCACGTCTCGCGACTTTGTCTTCATAAGCGGGTCCAATACCACGACCTGTCGTTCCGATGGCCGTTTTACCTTTTGCCTTTTCACGCACCTGATCAAGCGCCACATGATACGGTAAAATCAGCACACATGCGCTACTGATTTTTAAGCGATCTGACACTAACACACCTTGGGTTTCCAATTCATTGATTTCTTGCAATAATGCGGTAGGTGATAACACGACGCCATTACCGATTAGACAATGCACATTGGGATGCAAAATACCTGAAGGAATTAAACGTAACACTGTTTTTTTGCCGTCAATCACTAACGTATGACCGGCATTATGACCGCCTTGGAAACGTACGACCACTTCAGCGTGATCCATTAATAAATCAACGATTTTTCCTTTTCCTTCATCGCCCCACTGACTTCCTAGGATAATGATATTTTTTGCCATATACTACTCGATTAACGTAAAATATACAAAATGCCAACACCTGTCAGCATGCTCATTAAACCAAAAACTCGCACTGCCTTATCATTTTGAATCATAATTTGCTGAATCATACGACGCCAAAAACGCGGTGCAAGAAAAGGAAGCAAGCCTTCAAACACAAAGACTAATCCAATCGCTGCAACAAAAGAGGGAGTCATGGCTTCACCTTATTATTTTTTGTCACTGTGTTGTGAGATGTGCCGTGAAAGTAGTTAAAAAATTGCCCTTCCGGTTTGATCACTAACAGATCGGTCTTCTGTGAAAACGCTTTTTCATACGCTTCTAAACTGCGATAAAATGCATAAAAACTTGGATCTGTTCCATAGGATGTTGCATAAATTTGCGCTGCATTTAAATCACCCGATGCTCGAATCGTAGCTGCTTTCGTAATGGCTTGTGCTTTGATCACCGTCACTTTCTGATCAGCAAGCGCTTTAATCGCTTCTGATTTTTCGATACCTTCTGCCCGTTTTGCTTCAGCAAATTGCTTGCGTTCCGCGGCCATCCGTTTAAATACGGAATCCATCACGTCTTTCGGTAATGTGATTTGCAGTATCCGCACATCGATTACGCTGATACCCTGATCCTTACCAATCGTATTGGCTTCTTCTCGTATCGTCGTCATCATTCTTGCACGATCTGCAGAAATCGCTTGGTCACTGCTACGCTTTCCATATTCTGCGCGCACGATATCATTTAAACGTTGTTCTAATAACATTTCAGATTGATGCACATTGCCACCACCCGTGCTCGTATAAAATTTTGCTAAATTGCTAATTCGCCATTTTGCAAAATAATCAACCACTAAATAAGTTTGTTCTTTGGTCACCACGTTCAGTGCTTGCGAGACAGGAATGGATAACTCTTGCATCCGCATATCAAAAACACGGACAGTATCAATAAAAGGAATTTTACAATGCAACCCAGGCTCCATCACCTTGGGTGTTTCAGAACCGCCGACAATTTTACCCAAACGCAAAATCAGTGCAGCTTGGCCTTCTTGTACGGTAAATAAACTGAAGTTCGCTAAAACAAGTACAACAATGACAGCAATCACTGCCCCGATTCTAGTTGGTGTCATTTTTGGTCTCTCCATCACTCACAGCCATGTCATTGCTATTGATTTGTAAACTGGAAGTGGCTTGCGATAATTGAGTGGAATGGTTTTCGGCAGAGGACTGCGCCTGCCGCATGATTTTATCTATTGGTAAATACAAAAAAGGAGTGGCTGTATTCGCATCCACAAGCACTTTAGTGGTATGTTGAAATATGTCTTGCATCGTCTCCAAATACATCCGTTCGCGTGTAATAGCAGGGGCACTGACGTATGCTTTTAGTAAGGCCTCATATTTCGCAATATTCGCTTGCGCCGTCAATACAACTTGTTGTTGATATGCTGTTGCATCAGCAAGCGTACGTGCTGCCATGCCTTGCGCTAATGGAACTATTTTGCTGGCATAGGCTTGTGCTTGTTGAATGAAAGTCGATTTGTCTTGCTCAGCGCGATTCACATCACTAAATGCTGCTCGAACTTGATCCGGCGCTTGTATTTTGCGTAATGTCACTGCAACCACATCAATGCCAATATCGTATTTAGAAATGAGCTGTCTCACTCGTTCCGCTACTCCTGAACTGAGGGATTCACGGCCTGTCGTCAGCACTTCATCTAACTTCATCGTCCCAATCACATCCGACAAAGCACCGGCTGCCACTTCTTTGATCGTTTGATCTGGATTGGTCACATTAAATAAATAGGCCTTAGCATCACGAATACGGTACTGCACATTCATTTCAACGTTAACCAAATTTTTGGACTGATCCAACAACACTGCCGATTTTTTCGTTGTATCAGCCGCTATGTATTGAACAGGTAAATCGCTTTGTTCAGACGATTTTGTTAAAAAATCGCCTTGCAGCGAAAATGAATAAATTTTTTGGATATCGACAATGTATTTCGTATCGATAAAACGAGCATACCAATGTAACCCGGGTTGGAGTACGTCAGAATAATGACCGAATCGTAAAATAACCGCTTCTTCTGCCGGATTGACAATAAAAAACCCCGCCAAAAACCAGACGGCCAATACTACCCCTATGGCAATGCCTATCACATAGCTAACGTCATGTCCATCGCGTGCTCTTTTGGACCATTGCGGGGTAAAGCCCTGCTTACCGCCCATTAAGAAGCGTAATTTCTTAATGAAATCACCAAATAATTTATCCAGATCCGGCGGACGCTTGGTATCTCGTTTATTACCCCAAGGATCTTGGTTATTACCTTGTTGGCCTGGTTCATTCCAAGGCATACAGCACTCCACTCATAAAATAATTAAACCAGATAAAAAGAACAATGATTCTAGTGGGCAATCTGGACGGATGCAACTGAATGATTCATCTTAGGGCCCTTAGGCGGGCAATACACTAGAGTTCTTTAGAAAAATCCATTCGTTCCCAGTCTATTTGGGGCATGCGTAGAGTTAAATGGGAATGACCTGTCTGGTCAATATGCTCAGAAATCACGCAACCCATCTGAAATAATTGAGCTCGCAATTTGGCTTGTTTAGGGTTTAAAATCACTTCTGCCTGGACGATGTGTTTACCAAGTGAGGCTATGATCGCCGAAAGTAACTCTGTTTTTCCCTGACCGTTTTCTGCCGAACACCAAACTCGTTTCACACTGCCATCTTCTCGGCGATCCAAACCAGGAGATTGCCCTGAGCACAAATCAATTTTGTTATACACCAACAATTGCGGCACATCCAGCGCATCGATGCTTTCTAGCACTGTCTGCACTTGGGCAATGGTCGCTGCTTTATTAGGATCATGCGCATCGACAATATGTAATAATAAATCAGCCTCACCTACTTCTTCTAACGTAGCTCGAAACGCCTCGACTAAATCATGGGGTAAATGCCGAATAAAACCCACCGTATCGGCTAACACAATAGGACCTATTTCAGCAAGATCGATACGCCGTAATGTTGGATCAAGCGTTGCAAATAGCCGGTCTGCCGCATACACTGATGCCCCCGTTAGCCAATTAAATATCGTTGATTTTCCAGCATTGGTATAGCCCACTAACGCAACCGTAGGAATCGATGCACGTCTTCTGGAACGACGACCTTGCTGACGTTGTTTTCTGACTTTAGTTAAGCGCTGAGTGATCAACTGAATTCTTTTGCGAATCAAGCGTCTGTCGACTTCAAGCTGTGTTTCGCCTGGTCCTCTTAATCCTATGCCTCCTCGTTGACGCTCTAAGTGAGTCCAACCACGGACTAAGCGTGTTGCTAAATGCGTTAACAGTGCTAATTCTACTTGGAGCTTACCCTCAAAACTGCGAGCTCGCTGAGCAAAAATATCGAGAATAAGCCCTATGCGATCCACCACACGGCATTGTAACAAACGTTCAAGATTTCTTTCCTGAGCAGGAGATAACGCATGATTAAAAATGGCCAACTCGGCACCATGCGCCGCTACACTGACACGGAGTTCTTCTGCTTTGCCCGTACCCACAAAATAGTTTGACTCAGGCGCCCGTCTTGTCCCTGTGATAATATCGACACAATCAGCGCCCGCTGAATGAGCAAGGTTTTTGAATTCGGTTAAATCTTCCTGCATCCTTCCGGCAGGAAAATGAACATGCACAAGAATGGCACGTTCACCGCCTTCGGGACGATCTATGCTCATGTTTGAACTTACTCTTTGGGATGGCTAGGCGTACCATTGGTATGATTACTGTTAGCAGAATGACTGTAATCCATAGGCGAAGATACATTCCTTGCTGGTACCACCGTCGAAATAGCATGTTTATATACCATTTGACTGACAGTATTTTTTAGCAATACGACAAACTGATCAAATGACTCAATTAATCCTTGCAGTTTAATTCCATTCACTAAATAAATTGAAACAGGAACCTTTTCTTTTCTTAGGGTATTTAAAAAAGGATCTTGTAATGACGGCCCTTTTGTCATGTTGTTATTCTCCATTCTATTATTTGTCGCAAAGTTGCTAATAATCAAAGCGTTGAGCATACTCTAAGAGTGCACATACGCGCAACAATTTCATTCTAGAAAATAAAACAAGGGTTTTTGATACACATCAACTGACACTAACTCGTTGTTTTATCTCACAGTAGCTCATTTGGTAACCTTTCTTAGTTTATTTAGTATATAATGGCCATTGCATATAATCTCTCCTAACTGATTCGTTAGTCTTGAAGGATTATGAATAAACAAACTGCTCTTACAAGAACTTGTTCAGCTTGCGGTATTGAAAAACCACTTGCTGCTTTTTTACAAGTCAGCGGCACACAAGGAAGCCGTTATGGTAACCTGTGTTCTGCCTGCCGAGGCGCAGGAATACAAGAACGTCATGCCAATCTCATTAAAGAAGAGGAACGCAGTTCCACGAGCTCAGGTGTTCGAATTGGTGCAAAACAAAAAATAGATATCGATAAAGAAAAAAAACGTCAGTTTCAAAAATTAAAAGAAACACACCAAAAAATATCAAAAAAACGTGAAAAAATCGGACATGAAAAATCAGAGTTATTACATAACAAAGAACAATCTGAAAAATATCATCGCACCCATTACATTGACGCTAAGCGAGCCTTCCTTAATTTTCAAACTAAAAAACCCGCTATCAACGACCTTAAAAGACAAACAAAAACCGATGCACTTTTTAAGAGACCCCTTTT
Source organism: Pseudomonadota bacterium (assembly GCA_021807565.1). Classification (GTDB taxonomy): domain Bacteria; phylum Pseudomonadota; class Gammaproteobacteria; order DSM-16500; family DSM-16500; genus JAKBCU01. The sequence goes on from JAKBCU010000025.1 coordinate 12,245, forward strand.
TACTGAAAATAAAACGCATTTTGACAGAGAAACCGCTAAATTAGAAGCCGCTATTCAACACGAACAACGCATCACCATGATTGACTTAAGTGGCGCGCCTGTCCTGGATCAACAACATGCTGTCATTAGCCGAGATAACCCTATCTTTAAACGATTTCTTGCCTGGCTAGGTACTTCTGCGCCCATCATGCAAACACTCAATCAGCTCAACAAACAGGGGGTCGCATCTGTCGACAGCAAATCTCATTCCGTGACAGAAAAAGATCCTATCATTGACTATATTAATAACACATGGGGACCCTCTTCGGGCAGAAGCCGTTAGCTTTGTTAACCCAAATTCGGCGGTTAAAACCGTAACGAGAAGGGCTAATGCAGTAGACCTTTGCAGTCGGTTTTAACTGCCGAATTTGGGTTTAACCAATACACCGCTCTGATTCACTTGATAATCACAATGATTATAGGTAAATGAAATAAGACGGTTAAAATCGAGCGAACCTTCTTTTATTTTAAGTAGGGGTTGACCTAGTGAATCCTTCTGAATTTTACTGGGGTCCACTGTCAAGACAGCCTCTTTTGTTACTTTCACAGCCAAATAGCCATGCTGAGTACGATTCAGTTTAGAACGTATTAACGCTTCGATAGACCCTTTTTCAGCATAAATGGGGCGATTAATACTATATTCATAGAAAAGTTTGGGGGCTAGCATGGGCTGCCAACTTTCAGGCGTCATTCCTTTTGAATTATAAAGGTAGACATAGACAACTACCTCACTCTGATGATCCTCTATGATTGCAGTGGGTTGCGTCTGTTTAGCCGCACTCCCTTTGCTCTCCATCGCTTTCAATAATGCATTGAGACGATCAGGGACAAAACGAAATTTGTCGTTGACTTGATATTTTTCTCTTAAATCGACATCACACTGAATAATGTTTTTCATTAGTTCAATGATTTTTTCTTGTTGCTCTCTCTCATTTTCGATTGACATCGTATCAATACACCCTCAGAAGCCCTTGATAACCGCTAGCCCTGAAAAAGTAACACAAATTTTCATCATATAGAATCAATTTGCTAATAATTTATCACGACCTAGTGTTTTTTAATGAATCGGTTAATCCTTTTTTTCTCGATGCCTGGATTAATAACACTTCTTCTATTTGCTTGCTGGTTTTGTCAATTTGTAACGAGATTTCTAGTAAATATTGTACAGATTTCGCGGGACCTGTTTGAAAAGGCGCCGCATTTTGCAGCCCCATTGCTAAACTATACGCTTGGGTAGCGATCTCATGTAACACTTGTCGTGCATAACTGGCATCAGATGTTGTCATACTGGCTTCTAATTCATTGGTCTTAATAGTGATAAGAATAGCATATCAAAATAATACTGTCTTAAGGCCTCATAGAGAAGAAGATAAATGGTATTAACTTGGCTGATGATTAATTGATTTATTATGTTCTGTGTGAAGTACGTGATCATCTCATCGTCTTTTTTGTACATTATCTGATCGATGTCATTCCTCATCTTCTGGTATGCTGCCACCTCAAGAAGCTGATCTTTTTGATCCTAAAAACACCTTGTTATTTAACTTAAGTGCTACAGTTCTTTGAGGTGTTTATCGATTCCGCCAGGTATAATGTATATTAAAGGGGGGAGTATTAACACGATAAAAGCTACGTCGGTGTTCCAACGCGCTAATATCAGTGAGCCAAGATAGCATATTGAAGCAGTCAAAATGCGCCGATAAAGCGATCGACTAATCGCTTTATCATGAGCAAGATCAATATTTAAATGATACGTTTGCGCATACCACCATATGAACAGTTGCACCATGCTAATACCAAGCAAATTATACGCATAAAAATCAATGCTGATACGTTCATGGGGAAAACTGCCGAGAATACTAGCAGAAAATGGAACAATACAAATATGCATTAAAAAGAAGATATTAAACCAAAGATAAGGACGGGTGACATGGGATAAAAAACCATATATGAAGTCCATTCCGACCCAATAGGTTCCTAAAATAATAAAACTACCGCCATAAATAAAAAGTTTATGTAAAATGTCATGCCGCATAATTGAATGCAGCGTTGTTAAGTTGGCACCCTGTGGGATACTTAAATTAAGCACAAGAATAGTCATCGCAATGGCAAAAATACCATCCACTAAGGCTTCTAAACGTGATACTTTCAATACTTGATGATCCACTCATCCCCCAGATTAATCACTTCCATTGGTTAAGTTGGGTATCGCTTTGCAAAATAGACTACATTCTTAATTTTAGTTTAGATGACGTCGAATACTATGTTTCTTGCCGTAAGTAAAATAAATCAGTAACCCTATGAACATCCAAACAATAAACCTAATCCAGGTAATCAACGACAAATTCAACATCAGATAGAAACACATTAGTATACCCAAACTAGGGATGATGGGATTAAAGGGTAACTTGAACGGTCTGGGTAAATCAGGTTTTGTCATTCGTAATACAATGACCGCTGCACAAACAAAAACAAACGCAGACAACGTCCCGATATTAACCAGCTCTGCTGCTTCTTGTAATGGCATCAATCCCGCCACTAATGCAATTAAAATGCCGCCTAGGGTAATGATATAAATAGGCGTCTTAGTATGTGAATGGACTTTAGCGATTCTGACCGGCAATAAACCATCTCGAGCAATAGCAAGTGTAATACGTGTCAGTCCATAATACAAAACCAACATCACTGTCGTTAATCCTGCAATGGCACCGAATGAAATAAGACTAGCCACGAATGGATGACGTAAATAAATCATTGCATCTGCAACCGGTGATTTAACATTTAATAGAGGATACGGCATGATCGCTGTCAATAGCCCTGAGATAACGACATAAATGAGGGTGCAGATTAACATGGAGCCTATGATGCCAATAGGTAAATTTCGCTGTGGATGCGTCGTTTCTTCAGCAGCGGTTGATAATGCATCAAAGCCGATGTAAGCAAAAAATACCAATGCGGCACCTCGTGCCACTCCATGCCAGCCAAAGGGTAAGAAGGGTTGCCAGTTCGCTGCATTCACATGAGGAATAGCAACAGCAATAAAAAGCGCAATAGTCAAGAGTTTAATAAACACAATGACCGCATTAAACCTCGCGCTCTGCTTCATTCCAACCGATAATACGAGCCCTAATATAATAACAATACCAACGGCAAGAAGATTGACCCAGCCACCTTCAAAAGGATTTTTGAGGATGGCTGTGGGCAGGTAAATATGCGATAACAATAAAGCGTCGCCTACATACCCAGACCACCCTATGGCAACTGACGAAACAGCCACCGTGTACTCAAATAATAAATTCCATCCTATAATCCATGCAATTAACTCACCAAATCCCGTATAAATATAATTATACGCACTCCCACAGCCTCCAACACAAGTAGCAAGTTCCGCATAGGCCAGGGCAGCAAACATCGAAGCAATTCCTGCTAAAAGATAAGAGAATGTAATAGCAGGGCCTGCTTTAGTTGCTGCTGCAATGCCTGTTAAAACAAACACACCTGCGCCTATGATGGCTCCTATCCCAAGCAAAATAAGATCAAAGCCAGTTAAACATCGGTGTAGTGATGTTTGGTTTTTTAAGCGAGCTGATGGCACAACCTTTGCTTTAAAAAAACTCATAAGGCATCCTCTGTATACTTTTTTTTACTATATGCTATTTTTAGTACAAAGAGAATCCGCTGAATAAAAAAATTAAGGTGAGACGTCATTCTGGTGAGTTTCTTCATCCGAGTGCTGCGCATCAGCAGGCATGACGTTTGCTGATTCCTCGTTATGCTGAATCAAATAGGCTCGATGCTGCATATAAGCATCTCGCATAAAGACATATTTATCCACTGAGGCTTGATCCAATACCTCTTGGAAGCGCAGTAAATCTGCACGTCTTACAACCACTCCCCCTCCATATAACCAATAACGCATACTCACAGGAGAAATGTAAGGATAGACAGTCAAATATTTATAATTGATAGGAATACCAATGGCATCGCGTATCGTGTTTGGACCAAAAAACGGTAACACGAGATAATTGGAATTTTTATATCCCCATCTTGCCAATGTTAAACCAAAATCTTCCGTATTCGGTGGTAATCCTATTGCTGACGCCACATCGAATAACCCCACTATCCCCACCGTGCTATTAATAGCAAGCCGCCATGCATCACTGGCGGCCTGATACAAATTAAATTGCAGCAAATCATTTGCCAGTGTTGGGACATTATCAATATTAGAGTAAAAGTTAGTGAAGCACCTGATGACTGGGTTTGGTAACACGGCATTATAAACACTGGCTATGGGTTTTAAAATCAGTTTATCGATCATCTCATTAAAACGATACATGACTCGATTGAATTTTTCATAGGGATCTTGAGGATTTACGACAGATGCCGAGTCTGCTAATGCCGTTGCAGCACAGAAGGTCATCATGACAATCGTAAGACAGTTCAGGAAAAATAATGCTTTCGTATTTTTACACTTCATAATGATCCCTCACCCTGATCCACTGTAGTGTAACGTTCTATCTCTCGTCTGCCAATCAAATTATTTATTCACCCAATTCAGCTTTATGCACAGTTGTTTTTTTTAATAAAAATACAAACGGTATAGCAAATAAAAAACTAACGGCCAATAGCCAGTAAATATTGATAAAGGCGAGCATACTCGATTGCCGAGCTAATTCTCGACTGAGATAAGCAAGCGCTTTGGGATCTTGCACTGTCCAATGATGTTGCTGCAAAAACCATTGGAAATTTGGATTTTCTATTGAAAAATGTGCACTCAAGTATCCCCAGTTGAGTTGCGTATAACGCGCCAACAATGTACTGGTAATGGATATCCCGATCGACGTGCCTAAATTACGCCCAAAATTAAACAATCCTGCCGCCTCAGCTTGCTTCGAAGAATCTAAGGTAGCAAATACACTCGTTGAAAGTGGAACAAAAAATAACCCTATACCAAAACCTTGGATCAAACTCACCATTGTAATCATATTGAAACTGGTCTGAAGCGTAAAATGGCTCATAGCGTAAGAAGTTAACGCCGAAACCAATAATCCAGAAGCAATAAATAGCCTGGGGTCAACCACACTAATATAACGTGCGATGAATAGCATCGCTAATGCACTAGAAAGTCCGCGTGGCGCCATCGATAAACCTGCTATTTTAGCCGGATAATCCATTAACTGCTGCACCATGAGAGGCTGCAGCGCAATGAGACTAAACACCCCCATTGAAAAGATAACCATTACAAAACAACCCGTACTAAAATTGTAATCCAAGAACAACTTGAGATTAATGATATTATGAGAGACTTTTAACCCTCTTATAATAAAAAGGGTTAATGCAAACACGCTCAAAATAGCCATCAAGATAATAAACTTGGATTCAAACCAGTCTTCTGTTTGTCCTCTATCGAGAAACAGTTGCAAACATCCCACACCTAACACCATCCAAAATAGACCAACCCAATCCGTCGTTTTATGGATACGAGGGGTTTCGATGATGACTTGTAATGCCATAAAAAAAGCCAGTATACAAACCGGCAAGTTAATAAAAAATATCCATCGCCAATTTGCCGTATCGGTAATGTAACCCCCTAAGGTCGGCCCTAATATGGGACCCACCATAATGCCAATACCCCAAATAGCCATCGCTTTGCCGCGTTCTTCTGGCAAAAACGTATCTAGCAAAATATATTGCGACAATGGAATCAGTGAAGCACCGAATATCCCTTGTAATATGCGAAACACGACAATTTGCGTTAGTGAATGTGACAACCCGCACAACAAGGATGCCCCCATAAAACCTATGATGTTAATGAGTAGTAATCGTTTCCTACCGACTACTTCAACTAAATATCCTGTTAAAGGCATGACAATGGCAGCAGAGACAATGTAAGAGGTTAACACCCAAGTAATTTGATCTTGTGTTGCGCCTAAAGCACCCATCATGGGTGACAGCGCTACATTCACAATCGTCATATCCAGCACTTCAATGATGGCAACCAACATAACAGATACGACAATTAACCAACGAGTCAGTCCTGTTACTGCAAGTGGTATATTCTTATTCTCTAATGGCATCATAAAATTAAAAATAACCTTCTGTATCGATAGTCAGTGCCGCGCTAATGTGACATTCGGCATGTCTGCCTTTTCTATTCATTTGCGTATAGAGTCTATTGACAATCACTTTATTGAGGCGAAAAATAACGGCAATTTACACTCATTTTGGCCGGCTTGTTTTACGTTCTTCAGCCAGCCATATCCTTGTCAATGTACTCTGGTCATACATTACCTGATTTAATAGGAATATTCATTATGTTATCAAGACCTCGCCCTTTTGCACTGATCATTCTCGATGGATGGGGATATCGAGAAGAACGTGAAGACAATGCGATTGCACAAGCACACAAACCTTTTTGGGACTATCTTTGGCAAACCTACCCCCACACCACTCTATCGGGATGCGGCCGTTGCGTTGGGCTACCCGATGGGCAAATGGGCAACTCAGAAGTCGGGCATTTAACGATAGGAGCAGGCCGCATTGTCCATCAAGATTTAACCAAAATTGATTCGGCAATTGCAGATGGCAGTTTTTTTACTAACACCGTATTATGCCAAGCAGTAGATCAAGCGGTACAATCTCATCATGCCATTCATATTCTGGGATTGCTTTCATCAGGCGGCGTGCATAGCCACGAAAAACATATCAAAGCGATGATTGCACTTGCCGCAAAAAGACAGGCAACCCATGTCTATATCCATGCCTTTTTAGATGGACGAGATACTCCTCCGCAAAGCGCTATGTCATCCCTCCGGACATTGACAGACTACTGTGACACGATGCATTGCGGCAAGATTGCATCCTTAATTGGCCGTTATTATGCCATGGACAGAGACAAACGTTGGGATAGAATTCAAAAAGCGTATGAGCTTTTGACTGAAGGAAAAGCAACACATCATGCAAGCTGTGCCACTGAAGCACTCACCTTCGCTTATCAACGGGGTGAAACAGATGAGTTTGTAG